>NZ_JAUBQH010000014.1:0-33490 GCF_036701145.1 Microcoleus sp. Pol17C6 | reverse complement strand
GAGACAGAGACAGAGACAGCAGCCCCCAGCCGGCCCGCAACAATTTCCGAGACAGAGACAGAGACAGCAGCCCCCAGCCGGCCCGCAACAATTTCCGAGACAGAGACAGAGACAGCAGCCCCCAGGAATCCAGGGGCAATTATTACAAAGACAGAGACAAAGACAATAGCCCGCAGGAATTCCGGGGCAACCATTTCAGAGACAGAGATAAAGACAGAGACACTCGCCCTGTTGACAGTGCCTCAAATACAGTCGTGCAACCAGACGCAGACACAGACGACATGATTTACGGCCGCCATGCGGTGCAAGCAGCTTTAGAAACAAACCAAGTCCTCAACCGGATCTGGGTTGTTCCGCACCTGCGCTACGATCCCCGCTTTCATAGCTTGCTAACCGAAGCCAAAGCCAACGGCAGCATCATTGACGAAGTTGACGATTTGCGCCTCGACTACATCACGCGCAAAGCAAACCACCAAGGCGTAGCCGCTCAAGTATCAGCCTACGAATACCTGGATTTGAGCGAACTGATCGCCAAGGCTAAGTCGGCTTGCGAAGATCCAGTAATTGTGGTAGCAGAAGGACTCAACGACCCGCACAATCTAGGGGCGATTATTCGCACCGCAGAAGCATTGGGATCTCAGGGCATGGTGATTCCGCAGCGGCGGGCTGTTGGGATTACCTCGGCAGTAAGAAAAGTGGCAGCAGGGGCATTGGAAAGCCTGCCCGTGGCGAGGGTTGTCAATCTTAATCGGGCGCTGGAAGAACTCAAAGAGGCTGGATTCTGGATTTATGGCACTGCAGCAGGCGTCGGTCAATCTATAGAGACAGTCAAGTTCTCCGGGCCCACTGTTTTAGTGGTGGGTGGTGAAGCTGACGGTTTGAGCCTTTTGATACAGCGCGGATGTGACGGATTAGTTTCAATTCCTTTAAGGGGTAATACTCCTAGCCTTAATGTCTCGGTAGCAACCGGGATGGCTTTATACGAAATTTACCGTCAGCGCGGGCCCAAAAAGTTTCATGTACACGGATCGTAAAGGTGGTTGAAAAAAAGAGCACAACAGAGTAGTTTATTGTGAATGCCACCCAGAAAGGGGTGGCACCACACCTTGAACAAGTAAAGATAGCCGATCAACTGTCATTACTTGTTCCTGCGAAAGTATAAGGGGCCTAGCCCCTAGGTTCAAACAGGAATTCGACACAAATCTATTTAGATATATTTAAATAGGTTTGGAGCGGTTCTTGGTAGCAGTCAGCCACGTGTAAATAACAAAAGCCTAGGCGTGTTCGCAGCACCCTAAAAACACCGTCAAATACATTAGAAAAGCAGATGAAAGAATTCTTGATTAGCTTGCTCAACTTTTTCGGATTGGCTTGGTGGGTTGAAGTTAAAACTTCAGCGCCGCGGTGCATTTACTATTTTGGCCCGTTCTTAACCGATGGAGAGGCGGAAGCTGCAAAAGCAGGATATGTAGAAGACATAGAAAATGAAGGGGCAGAAGGTGTTAGTGTTTCGATTCACCGCTGCAAACCAATTACTTTAACTGTTGCAGAAGATTTGGGAAAGCTTGGTGATGGAGGGCTGTGGCCGGTTTTGAGCGGTCAGTAGAAGCAGGGGGAATTTTGAGTTTTGAGAGGGCTACGCTTCCCTCGCAACGCTGTGCGGTTTTGAGTTGTGAGTTAGAACTTCAAAACTCTTGAGTGTTGCGTGATAAATTGCTTGTGACAAACTCAAAACTCAACACTCGCAATTGCCAACTGCTTCGGGGTGACTCTCAATCCAGCGATCGATGTCTGCGAGTACCCGATCAGGAATTTCCCAAGGGAACAAGTGGGCTGTATTGGGATAGCACTGCCACTGACAATCGTGGAGGTGGCGGGCGGTTTCTAAACTGGATGCTGAGGTGATGTGCCGATCGCCCTCTCCGGCCAACACCAAGCTGGAACATTGAATGTCGCCCAGGTGGATCAGTCGATCGTATCCAGCCCTCAGAGCGGTATTTAACGCCTTGGTGGCCGTGTTGGAAGTCTTAAGGTAGGCGGGGGTACCTGCCTGTGCTAAGTAGCGGTAAGGGGTGGCGTTATGCTGCTGTATCAAGTAGCGAAAGAGCGATCGCCTAGCAAAAGTATCAATATTCCACTGCCAACCGGGTATCGCCCAATTGATAATTCCGGCTAAACCGGTGTAAAGGTTATCTTGCCAAGAGATGGGAGGGTGACTTCCTCGTGGTTTGGCTGCGGATGCAAGGAGAATCAAACCGGTGACTCGCTGGGGATATTTCATGGCTAATTCCAGGGCTAAAATCCCTCCCAAAGACCATCCGATTACCAAAGACCGATCGACTCCTAATCTGTCTAATAGTGCTTCTAAATCGACCAGATGATCGGTCATTTCAAAGAAAGTTGAGGTGCGGCTGTTGCCGTAGCCGCGCAAGTCTGGGGCGATCGTCTGGAACCGCTTTGATAGGTGTTCTGTAAATACCGACATACAATCGCCGGAACCGGGATGGCCGTGCAAGCAGAGAATAGGAAATCCTTTGCCTTTGACGGAAACACTGAGTTTTTGATGCGGCATTTTCTCATTACTCGAGCGAAGGAGGTGCTAAGTTAATACTATCAGGGCTTACAAATGTCAGAAGAATTGAGAGTGAAAGCCGGAACTGTTTTTGGAGCGTGGAGAGTGCGATCGCGAATTCCATCCCTAAATCTTCTTTACTTGAGGGGTGATTAGCAATAAGAATTATTTATTACTAATAAGCAACGGCTCTTATTGGCGCAAATACGTTTACTACACTAACCCAGAGGCACAGGCGATCGCACTCGTCACCATGTGCCAGCGGCTTTAGTCCTGACTAAGTTATCAAGTGTAAGTCATATTTTTGCGCTCGCATCCTAAGTCCCAGATGAGTAAGCCCAATTGAGGTATCTGAACAATCCTAGCAAGTTAAGCCGTAGGTTAAGTAAAAGTGCCACGCGAGGCGCTTTTGTGCTGCATCCTCTATGGCAAGCGCATTGCGCCCCCCTCAAAGATAATGAAATAGTGCAACTTAGCTTACGAGAGCAAACTCATGATTCGGCGCTTTCCCTTGAGCCAGTTCTGGGGAATTGATTCTGCAAGTTGAACTTCCTCGTTTTTATTGCCCCGTAGCACTATGATGGTATTGCCAACTACCACGCTCGCCACCGTCCGCCGTTCTGCATGGGGCAGTTTAGTTCTGGGGAAGAATGGGTTTTTGCCAGGTGAGCCGTCTGGCAATTGGCTGCAGTGCCACTGTGGCGATCGGTGAGAGCGGTCGGCTTAGATACTTCCAAATTGTCTAATGAACGAATTCAATCTCATAGAGCCGATAATTGTCGGACTATTTTCAAAAGAAAAGTCATCATAGCGAACAGTTAGCCTTAATCTATTTAGATTGGAAGTATTTTCAAGGTTTTCAATTTGAACGGTAAATTTACCTCCAAAAGGGTAAAGCAGGTTTTTATATGTAGTCGCTGAGATAAAGCCAAGTTCGCTATCTAACTCAATTGCCTGAACTTTGAGTATTTGGAGAGCGTTGATGCACTGAATTATTACGCTCTCTCTAAATTTAATATTATCCTCCACCTTTTTAGCTACAATTACTATGCTGGCTGATTTAAAATAAACGAGTTTCACCTTTTCCGACTGACTCCCCATCCTTCTCAAGGCTTGGATGTACGTAATAAAGAAGCACAACCAAAAAATTAATGAAGTAATGGAAATCCACCTATAAAACTTAGAGAAGTTTACGCTGAAGAACGTAATGAATAAAATAGACAAAATTATATAAAAAATTATAAACCTCCTTAGCCCTAACCAATTTTTAGGGGCAGCAGTATGTCGCTCTATTTTGAGGATTGTGAAGGGCAAATTATCTAAATAACCTTGTGTTTTTAAATCATCTATATATGTTTTTAAGGCTTGGGTTAGAGGTGGAGCCGCTCCTATAAGGGCAACTACGATTGAGGAAATAACTGTCAACAAATCAGCCGAATCTTTGGGAGTGCTAGCCATTTTCTCAATCCTCTATACTTCAATCGCGTACTAAGCGCAACTCAAACATCTTAAGTTACAAAAAGTTTTCCAAATTTTTTACAGATATAGCGCTTTCAAATGGGTTGTCCACATCAAAAGCGCTAAAAGCCTTATTTGACAAAGGTTTTAATTATATATGTCAAATAAAAACGCTATACAATCCATGTAGTGTAGCACCCGGAACTAGATGTAGGTCTTGAAACTACCAAATTCCCACCCAGAAGTCGAACATTGCACTCCTTTTTTACATTCTACAGGACTTACGCACAGACTCTACTTGTAGCGTGGGCCAGAAGTAGCTTACTACTACAGATAGTGTAAAAATAGAACCAATGCAGCGTAAGTCCTGTACTAATGATTAAAATCTTCTATAGTTCATAGTAGCTTTTCCATTTTTTATTGCTTAAAAGTTGGGGTTTCGGACAATGTAATCGGCAATTTTAGAAATAGACTGGCGCATTTGTAGCTCGCCGCTGCGGCTGTCAATCACAGTAATCACATAGGCCTCGTCGTCAATGCTCATCGCTAAAGTTGTGCCTAGTACCCGCGAATTTTGGCCTGTTTTTTCGCCCAACCACTGAGCTTTAGTTCCTTGTAACGCGGCAAATCCCAGAGCGTGATCGTACTGGCGGTTGAGAGTTTCTATTAATAGTTTAGCACCGGGTGTTTCGCCGTTGTAAATTTGCACCATCATTTCGGTGAGTTCGTTAGCAGTCAGGCGGTTGCGACCAGAACCGGGGTTGGAGGGCATAATTCTTTCCCCCATCAACTTGAAGTTGACGCGGGTGACTTCGTAGCCGCTATTATCTAAATATTGATTGATGTAATCCGATCCCAAATAATCGATTAGTTGATTGGTGGCGATATTGCTGCTGCGATAGATCATTTCTTCTAACAGTAGCTGTAGCGGGTAATTGCGATTGGACCTAATCTTTGCCGATGCGTCTTCGGTGAAATTACCGCGACTGACTAATACTTCCTGATTCAGACTAATTTTTTCTTTTTCGACTTTTTGCATCAGGGCAACAGCAATCGGCAATTTAATTAAGCTGGCTGGACTGGCTGGAGGTACATCGCCCCGCAGGTTTACGCATTCTCTAGAAAGGTTGCAAACACCGATCGAAGCTTGAGCCGACAAACCGCTTTCCCGGGCAAGCGCACCCAAAAAATCAGATTTTGCTTGCTGCACTTGAGAGGTTGCTGCTGTTAAATTTTCCCGGTATTCTTGAGTTTTTGAGGCAGTGAGCGAAGCTACAAATGAATTTTGAGGAACTTCCTGCAAGTTGTTGAGGGCCTGGTTCCAAAAAAATTGAGTTTGCTGCGAAGATGCGATCGACTGATTTGGCTGCCGTTTAGTTTCTACGGCTCTGTTGGCTAAACGGACTGCTTGCTGTAAGTCGTCCTTAGCCCTCTGTTCTACTAATATTTGAGCTTCTACCGATTGCAACTGCTGTAGCAGTTGTTCTTGAGGATTGGCGGCGAAGGGAACTAAGCCGGAGAGGATGGTTGGTTCTGGGGAGGGAGAGGAGGGTTGTTCTAATTCGGTGATCAGCCGATCGCGAATTTTGTAGAGTTCGTCTAGCGAACGCGGGTTAGATGATTGAGAGAATGAACTTGCGATGGTTAACATCTGAACCAGTCCAATGCCGGCTACTACTGCCGCCATCTTGTTGGCGATCGACAAAAAACACCTAATATCTCGCATATTTAACATCCTCAACACCACCACATTCAATATAAGCAGCTATTGTTACATCAGTCAAATGGTTTTAGATTTTAGATTTTAGATTGAAGAACAAATCTAAAATCTAAAATCTAAAATGGTTTTGATCGCCCCAATGTGGCAAAATAACCAAAATAAAGGGAGCGATCGCACCAAAGCAATCAACCCCCTTTAAATATTGGGAACTATCTACTTTTTGCGCCGCCGTCGCCAGTCAGCACCCAACCGCTTGAGGTAATCCCAACCGCGTTGGGGCCAGACATGATCGCTACCGATTTTTTCGGCAATCCAGCGAGCTACTTTGGGGCCTGTCCAGTCTCCGCCGTCGGGGGCAGGGCCTTGCAGCGCTTGTCGCAGTTCTTCTTGCTGTTCAGGATTTAGCAAGGATTTCGCAGGAGGGGGCTGGCGGTCTCCGCTGCGGTTTCTCACAGAGTTAGGCCCTTCTCGGTTGTAGCGCTGGACAATTTCTTTGGCGTAGTCGTAGTTGAGGCCTACGACTTGGGCTGCTTGTTTGATAGTCCAATTTCGGGAAACTAACAGCAGCAAGTGCCAGCGGCGCGACTCTGTGGTGTTTTGTGCCTGCCGGTAGCGAATTTTGAGTTCCTCTGCCGTCAGGTGGGATTCTAAGTGAGCTTTAGGTGGCATTCCTCCAACGGGGCATCGGGAACTTCTTACCATATATCTTTGGTTTTGGGGATAATTCCGGATGAAATTATTTTCCTGGGGATCGTTCGGGCAAATAAGTAGCTTTTTTTACCCGAGATGCACGCAGCTAGTCGCACTTGAGGAAGGACTGCTGTTTTTTTTGCAGGTGCGCGCAACAGGATACCTCGGCGTGGCGGTGAGCGTTTCGAGCTTTTTTGTGAGCCCCAGATTTCTGACAGGCTTTTTAACCCCTGGCACAATGGGCCTGTATGGGAAAAGGTCGATCGCTATTTTCTTTGATCGCGCAGCCGCCATTAATTCACTCGGCTGACTGATAACTTTCAGTAATTTTTGACTAAAAATTGCCCTTCATAATCTGGTTATAATTATTAGGGGATGTGCTGTCATAATCTAATATTATATTTGTAGTAAGTTTTTATTTTTAGTTGATTTTTTCTGGATAGCCAGGAGGGGAGTAATCTCGTCCAAACTCAGCTACAGATGCTTCAATATATGTCTTTAAAAATAAATTATTTCTCACAAAATTGGTACTATATTATTAGTACATATTTAATTTTATATAAATAGATTTGCCGAAATAAAACAGTAAGAATATAGAAGTAGTGTATTTTATATACATTTTTTTATCCCATAACTACTAAGTTTCGTCAAATATAAGCTGGGTTATAATATTTTAAAATTTAGATTACAGAATTGGGAATGACTGATTTCCTAATGATTGTGATCTTGCATACACATTCTTGGAGGCAGAACATAATTATGTAGGGTCGCACTGCACACATTACCCCTTACTTATATAAATCTCGCATCAAACTACTTTTTGCATCAGTCCTGATACAGTTGCATTCTTGGTTTGTTAAAAGATTAGGTAAAAAACTTGATCGCTATTTTGTGTTCGGTGGGATTTGGGGAATTTAATCTATTGTAGATAAAATGACCGATCGCGCGTTAGCGGAACCCTCTTCGAGGCTCGAACTTTCGCCACAAAAATAGCCGACTTTGCCTTCGGGCTGTAAGCAGGTACAATTGCCAGTTATATTAACTGTATTGTCTCAAAGTAGAAATGATAAAGGTACGAGCATGGCATCCATCCGCGAGTTGCACCGACAACTGGTCAATAAAGAACGCTCTGCTGTGGAAATTACTCAAGAAGCATTAGACCGAATTACCCAGCTAGAGCCGAAGTTGAAAAGCTTTCTGTGCGTGACAGCAGACAGCGCACTGGCGCAGGCCCATAAAGTGGATGCCCAAATCGCAGCCGGAGAGCAAATTGGCCTGTTGGCCGGCATCCCGATCGCCGTTAAAGACAATATGTGTACCGAGGGCGTTCCCACAACCTGCGCCTCTCGGATTTTGGAGAATTTTGTCCCTCCCTACGATGCAACCGTCGTCTCCAAACTCCAAGCAGCCGGTGCGGTGATTGTGGGTAAGGCGAATATGGACGAGTTTGCAATGGGGAGCTCGACAGAAACTTCTGCTTATCAAGTTACCGCGAATCCTTGGGACTTGGAGCGCGTGCCCGGAGGGTCTTCTGGCGGTTCTGCCGCAGCAGTGGCCGCTGGAGAATGCGTCGTGAGTTTGGGTTCGGATACTGGGGGCTCGATCCGCCAACCTGCTGCTTTTTGCGGGTTAGTGGGGCTGAAACCGACTTATGGGTTGGTTTCTCGCTACGGTTTGGTGGCCTATGCTTCTTCTCTCGATCAAATCGGGCCCTTTGGCCGGACTGTTGAGGATACGGCGATTTTGTTGGGGGCGATCGCCGGTTATGATCCGAGAGATTCCACGAGTCTTAATGTCCCAATTCCTGACTACGCTCAAGCTTTAAGACCCAGTTTGCGACCGAAGGGTCAGATTAGAATTGGTGTAATTAAAGAAACTTTTGGTGTAGGGCTGGACTCGGGGGTTAAAGACGCTGTTACTAAGGCGATCGAGCAATTTCAACAATTGGGCGCCGAAATTCAAGTCATTTCTTGTCCCCGCTTCCGCTACGGTTTGCCCACTTACTACATCATTGCTCCCTCCGAAGCTTCGGCAAATTTGGCGCGATATGATGGAGTCAAGTACGGTTTCCGATCTCCAGATCCCGATAATCTTTTGGATATGTATGCCAAAACCCGCTCTCAAGGGTTCGGTGCGGAAGTTAAACGCCGGATTGCGATCGGCACTTACGTATTGTCGGCTGGATATTACGATGCCTATTATCTAAAAGCTCAAAAAGTTCGGACTTTGATTAAAGAAGACTTTGAAAAAGCTTTTTCTCAAGTTGATGTTTTAGTCTGTCCCACTGCTCCTACTACCGCATTTAAGGCAGGCGAAAAATTCAATGACCCCCTGAGTATGTATTTGTCAGATTTGATGACTATTCCCGTGAATCTTGCTGGTTTGCCAGCTTTGAGTTTGCCCTGCGGATTTGATGATAAAGGACTGCCCGTGGGTATACAACTGATTAGTAATGTTTTGCAAGAATCTCGGTTGTTTCAAGTGGCTCACGCTTACGAACAGTCTACGAATTGGCACTTACACCACCCGGAATTGCATTAATTTTTGAAAATCGGCGGAATGCTGCGGCGGAAGTTAGTAATCGATCTTGGCTAATTGTCTGAATTAATTATTTGCCATTAGCTTTTGAGCGATCTCTACTTTCCCGCGTGCTCTATCTATGAACAATTTGCTAGTATTCCTTTTGTCTAAATCGCTAATAGCTTTTGGGATAGTTTTTGCCGTTGCTTATTCTGCTGCTTGTGTATTCCTATTTGTAGCGCAAGGTAAGTTTATCTTTTTTCCTGCGCGGGCGATCGAAACTACGCCAGATGATTTTCAGTTGAAATATCAAGATGTCTGGCTGCCAATTCCAACTAAAACAGGCGCGGTGGACAGCGTGCACGGGTGGTGGATTCCTGCCTCGGAAAATCCCCCCAGCCCCCCCTTAGCAAGGGGTGAAGCAAGAAAGGGGAAGTCGTTTCTGGCTACGCCCCAAAGTGACAAACGGGCCATCGCTGCGGTTCCCGCCCTTAACAAGGGGGGGTCAGGGGGGGTAGTTTTGTACCTGCACGGCAATGCTTCAAATGTGGGAGCAAATGTCGAACACGCTTATCGATTTCATCGATTAGGTTTGTCGGTATTTGTGATGGATTATCGTGGTTATGGAAAAAGCCAGGGCGATTTTCCGAGTGAATCTCAGGTTTATGAGGATGCTCAACTTGCTTGGGATTATTTGGTGAAACAGCGCGGGATTAACCCGAATCAAATTTATATCTACGGTCATTCTTTGGGAGGGGCGATCGCGATCGATCTAGCGGTGCGTCACCCGGAGGCGGCAGGGGTAATTGTAGAAGGCTCTTTTACTTCGACGCGGGCGATGGTGAATTTCCAAAAAGGGCTGTTTTGGATGTTTCCGATCGATGTTTTGCTGACACAGCGGTTTGATTCTCTTTCAAAAGTCGATCGCCTGCAAATGCCCGTGCTGTTTATTCACGGGACTGCTGACAATGTAGTTCCAGTGGAAATGAGCAAAAAAATGTTTGAGGCAGCACCTGAGCCCAAACAGTTGTACATAGTTCCTGATGGAGGTCACACTAATGTGGCACAGATCGGGGGCGCAGAATATCTGCAAATACTGAGCCAATTTTTAGGTTCTTCAAAGTAGATAAAAGCTATTGGCGGTAACAGGTTAAGTTTGATATCTGTACCGCCTGCTCGCTCTTCTCACTGTACATATCTAAAGTAGAGAAGTTATCCCGATGATATCGCTTAGTAAAACCTTAATACATTCAGCCACCAGTCATTTAAGGCATAGCAATAATTGCAGTAATTGTTCGTGCTTATAGCTTGTTCTTTCTTAACTTCGCAGCCTCGCCGAGATGTTTTTCTGTTCGGCATCCGGGCGCCGCAGAGATTGGCATCTGTGAGATTAGCTTTGTTCAATCTCGCATCCCTCAAGTCGGCAGATCTAAGGTCGGCACCGCTGAGATTTGCACCGCTTAAATCGGCTTCTTGGAGGTCGGCGCCCCTGAGATTTGCACCGCTTAAATCGGCATTTCTCAGGTCGGTTCTACTTAGTTTAGCGGCGCTCAAATTACTGCATTTTAAATTAGCCAACTGGAGCGATGCGTCTCGCAGAAAACTCTCGCTGAGGTTGGCATTTTCTAAGTTGGCTCCCCTGATGTCTGCCCTGCTCATGTCGGCTTTGCTGAGGTCGGCGTCAGCCAAAAAGGCGTTTCTCATGTTGGCGTTGTTTAAATTAGCTTCCATTAAGTCAGCCGCAGTCAAGTCGGCATCAACTAAGTCGGCCCTGCTGAGAGTGGCGCGGCTCAAGGAAGCGCCAAACAAATCTGCACGGCTCAAGGAAGCGCCAAATAAGTCGCATCCGGGACATCCTCTGGTTTCTAACAGCCGCTTGACTAGAGACAGATTTTGAGCTTGTAAGGGAAGTGCGGCGCAAAATGGGAGTAGCATTATCGCTGCAGTCAGAATTTTGAGTTTGATTTGGGTCATAGTCTGGGTAAGTCCTGTAACTGCCTTTCATCGAAAATTGTGGGTGGAAACCCCGTGCTTCTAGCACGGCTTTACATTAGAACCTACATATCTCACGGAATAATTGCTATAATGTGAGACATGACACAGAGAGCCTTTAAGTACCGCTTCTATCCCACGCCTGAGCAAGAAACCTTGCTCAGACGCACGATGGGCTGTACTCGTTTGGTCTACAATCGCGCCCTTGCTGTGAGAACACAGGCTTGGTACGACGAGAAAAAACGAGTCGGTTACAGCGATACTTCGGCATTGTTGACTGAATGGAAAAAGCAAGATGATTTGCAATTTCTCAATGAGGTTAGCTGTGTACCATTGCAGCAAGGATTGAGACATCTTCAGAAAGCGTTCTCGAATTTCTTTGAGGGACGGGCGAAATATCCAACCTTCAAGAAGAAACGAAACGGTGGGAGTGCAGAGTTTACCAAGTCTGCCTTCAAGTTCAGAAACGGGCAAGTGTTCCTTGCCAAGAGTTCCTTGCCGTTGCCGATTCGTTGGAGTCGAGAGTTGCCCAAAGGCGCAACACCAACAACTATCACGGTGAAGCTCTCGCCTGCTGGAAGATGGACAGTTTCCTTGCTGGTGGATGTTGAGATTGAACCATTGCCGAAATGCTGCAATGAGATTGGGATTGATTTGGGTATCACAAGTCTGGTTGCTTTGAGTGACGGTGAAAAGATTGCCAATCCCAAAGGCTTTAATGCAAAACGCCACAAACTCAAGAAAGCTCAAAAGGCATTGAGTCGAAAGCAGAAAGGGTCGAACAATCGCCACAAAGCACGGCTCTTCGTCGCAAAGGTGCATCAAGAAATTGCTGATGCAAGAAAGGATTTTATTCACAAGCTGACGATTCGATTGGTACGTGAAAATCAAACGATTGCCGTCGAAGATTTGGCCCTCAAGAATATGGTCAAGAATCGGAAGCTTGCTCTTTCTATCACTGACGCAAGTTGGGGTGAGTTGGTCAGGCAACTTGAATACAAATGTGACTGGTACGGTCGCACGCTGGTCAAGATTGACCGATGGTTTCCGAGTTCTAAGCGATGCGGCAAGTGTGGTCACATCGTTGAAAAACTGCCGTTGAATATTCGTGAATGGGACTGCCCGAATTGTGGCGCACACCATGACCGAGATATCAACGCCGCACAAAACATTCTTGCCGCAGGGCTTGCGGTGAAAGTCTGTGGAGCGAACGTAAGACCGGATAGGCATAAGTCTGATGGCAGTTGCGATGAAGCAGAAAGATCTAAGAAGTGATTCTTGGAATCACCGTGGCGTAAGCCCGGTGAGGATGTCAACACCGATTTGTCTGCTGGACTTACGTGCGGGAGACCAAAAACCCGGTTTCCTCGTTAATTCCTCGCTGTCAAACCCAATATTCTAAGCAGAAACTGGGTTGTTTGCGTAAGTCCTAGTCTAGTGGATGGACGTGAATCGACGGTGTAAGGTTCGATCGCGCTCACCGATATTACTTACGCCTTGGGGATGAAAGCCCGCACCTCAAGGCTCCCTTCCAGCGAACGGCGAACGGCCGGAGTCCCTCAATACCAGGGATTCTGGAGCTGGCGACGGCTGCGACAAGTGGCAGACTCCGACAACGGATAAGTATGTGTAATCGATGCAGTTGGATTTTGCTGCCGAGGGCGATCGTTCTCCGTACAGGCGATAGGTAAATAAGCCAATTGGCTTAGACTCTTAAGACATATTGCTGATGCGCTGCCTTCTCTAAAAAAGATAGCATTTTTGTATGATCCCCGAAATAATACCGAGCCAGCAAGTATAAAAAAAGTACCAAATGTCTCGGCGGGTGGGAAAATAGGGTACAGCTAATACTTTCAGACGAGGAAAATAGATGTCCAACAGCATAGATCAACTTGCAGAAGGCGGCAGGGGGATCAAACTCATGTGGCAGATTGCAGACGAGCTCAGTTACACCCGGACTCTCGACAATCGAAATTGTTTGTCGCTGAGCAAAACTTACGAAGTAGAAGGTCGCAATCAATCCCAAAATATAAAAAAAGCTAGCGTTTTAGATGGGTTAATGAATTTATTAAATACCTGGGATTGGCAGACTGAAACAGAGCAGCAAGAAGAGCTGCATGAAACTTCTATTCAACATATTAGCCTGCAAGTCAACACAGATGTGAATGCTTTAACTCAAGTTTTGTTGTGGTTTGAGCAGTTGAAAGATTTATCTATCCCCAAAGAGGTTTGGTGTAAGTTTCAGTTGGCGTTGGCTGAAGGTTTCAGTAATGCAGTGCGCCACGCTCACAAAAATCTGCCAGTAGAAACTCCTGTTCAACTGGAAATTAGGGTGTTTAACGGACGGTTGGAACTCAAAGTTTGGGATTGTGGCCCGTGTTTTGATTTTGATGCTAAGCTGAAGGAAATTCTGGCAGCAGATAGAAATAACGGCTTGAATTTAGAGGTTTTGAACGATGCTTGCTTGATGCCTAGCAGACAGAAAACTTTGGAACCGTCTCTATTTCTAATTGCTGGGTAGCTTGGGAGTGAGGGACAATTGACAGACTGGCTCGGTGAAAAATGTGTTATGCTAAAAACGGTGTTAGGGGAAAAGTTACGGGTTTTGTCTCCGCGTGGGTGAGGGGTTTTGAATACTGCAAACCTGCTGCGGCTTGGGTTAAGAGCTATGGTCTTGGGTGATTCTATAGCGGTTTGATAGAAACGGGTGCATCTGTCTAATTAAATATTAAAAACTCAACATTAAAAGTTAAAAATTATTAACAATAATTTTTGATATTTTAATTTATCATAGTATCTGGTCGCTCACCAATTACTAATGATTTCCAAAGAAACTTTATTTGTTCTGTCTCTATTTCCCTACTTGGGATTTCTCTGGTTTTTGACGCGATCGGGAAAAACACCCCGTTTAGCTCTGATGGGATTTTACGGGACTCTCGTTTTTGTAGCGGTGACGATTCCCGCCGCAATTTACGCAAAAGTGGCCTACAACGAATCCCTAGCAAATGTCGATTGGCTGCACGGTTCTGCGGAATTATTCTTAACACTTGCCAATATTTTATTAGTTTTAGGCTTTAGAGAAGCAGTGATTAAAGCCAAAGCATCCTCACAGAAGGGCGGTGAGGACCCAGAGGGTCTTTTAGACGGGGGAGAATAGCCGGGATCATCTCAGCCTTGTATTTGCTCTGGGCAGAAATGCTCCCGAATAGCTGCAATTACCAGTTAACTGTTGACATACCAGTTTGTGAGCCGCCAACCTGCAAAATTTTAGGAAAGCATTAGAATATATGGAAACTCACATCAAGCACTTCTAGTGTCCTCACCTTGGTTTCTTGCCACGGGCTCAACCTGAGAGCCGAGATTTTGGGTTAAGAAAGCAAGTTTCTCAGGTATTATCGAGAATGGTGCTCTGGGCGTGAGTGGAAACAGACTACCATGTTGCTAAGTTTAGCTGTGGTGGGAATCTCCAGGCCGGAAAAAAGATGAGCTATTGCCTCAATCCCCATTGCCAAAAGCCGCAGAATGCTGACTCAACCAATTTTTGTCTGGCGTGCGGCTCTAAATTGCTACTGAAAGAGCGTTACCGCGCCATTCAACCTATCGGTGAAGGAACATTTGGCAGAACTTTTTTAGCTGTCGATGAAGATAGGTTGAAAACTCCCTGCGCCATCAAACAATTTTTCCCCCAAGTTCAAGAAAAAGCTGAATTAGAAAAGGCAACTGCACTGTTCAAACAAGAAGCTCACCGGTTGCACGAACTCGGAGAACACCCGCAGATTCCAAGTTTGCTGGCTTCTTTTGAACAAGCCAAACGTCTGTATCTTGTGGAAGAGTTAATCGAGGGAAATAATTTGTTTCAGGAGTTGCAGCAGCAGGGAGCTTTTAGCGAGGAACAGATTTGGGAATTGTTGATCAATTTGTTGCCTGTTTTGCAATTTGTTCATGAGCAGCAGGTAATTCATCGGGATATTAAGCCGGAAAATATTGTGCGGAGAACTCCCCAAACCTTGTGGGCGGCATATCCCAGCTCGACTCCTGGTAAACGAAAAGGAGGGGCAAATTTACCTCAATCTTCGGCTGGTATGAAAGGGCTAATTGTCGCTGAATCTCCTGCGGTACAGGGGAATGCCAGAGGGGGTCAGTTTGTGCTAGTTGATTTTGGAGTTGCTAAGCACATTACCGGCTTTTCTGAGGCGCAAACTGGGACGATAACTGGAACTGCGGGCTATGCGCCGATCGAACAAATTCGCAGTGGCAAGGCGTATCCGGCGAGCGACCTTTACAGTTTGGGCGTTACCTGCATTCACCTGCTAACTGGGGCGGTATTGAAGGATTTGTTCGATGCTTTGGAATGCAAATGGATTTGGCGATCGCACTTGGCGCAAAAAGGCATAAAAGTCAGCCAAAAATTAGCAACTATTTTGAATAAATTGCTCAAAGATTCAGTACGAGAGCGATATCAATCCGCTGCTGAAGTATTGCAAGACTTGGTAAAATTTGGGCAATATCCCCGCTCTCAAATCTGTTATAATTCGCCCGCCAAAATTGCTATTAATTCGCCAGTAACTAACTCGCAGCCAAATACAACAACCGCCGTCTCGGCCGCGCCGCCCCAGAAGATTCATGTTGTACCATCCGCTGGCAATCCGAGATTATTGTCCTCTAATAACTGGCGGTGCGAGCGCATTCTCCAAGGCCATTCAGCCCCGGTTAATGCTGTGGTTATTAATCCTCAAGGCAATATTCTCGCTAGCGCCAGCGACGATAAAACAATTAAGCTGTGGAACCTGCAAACAGGTGAATTCATCCATACTTTTTTCGGCCATTCCGCAACGGTTGATGCTGTGGCAATCAGCCCAGACGGGAGAATGCTGGTTAGTGGCAGTTTTGACAGAAAAGTGATTGAGTGGAAGCTGGATAAAAAGGCGATGATTCGCGAATTTTACAGCGATTTTGGTTCGCCATACAGTCATCGCTACGGCTCCGTGTACTCGGTGGCTTTTAGTTGCGACTCGGGAGCGATTGCGAGTGGCAGCGGCGACCAGAGTATTAAATTGTGGAACCAGCGCAATGGAGAATTGGTTCAAAAACTTTCGGGACATTCTGACAAGGTTTTATCTGTTAGTTTTCGTCCTCAAAGTATGATGCTTGCCAGCGGCAGTGCTGACACAACTATCAAGATGTGGCTTGTAGGTATTGGGGAGAGTATACGGACTTTTGTCGGTCATTCAGATTGGGTTTATGCGATCGCATTTAGTCAAGATGGAAAGACGATTGTCAGTGGAAGTGCCGATGCTACTATTAAATTGTGGAATGCCGATACAGGGGAATTAATTAATACTTTGATCGGGCATTCAGATGCGGTGATTTCGGTGGCGATTAGTCCAGATCGCGAAACTATGGCTAGCGGCAGTCGAGACGGTACGGTTAAACTCTGGAACCTGGAAACAGGAGAATGTTTGTGCAGTCTGGCTGGGTGCAATCCGGTGGCTTTTAGTCCTGACGGTCAAACTTTAGTCACCGGTGGGGATGGCGGCGAAGTGTTAGTTTGGCGCGCGTCTGTTTAGTTGGGCGAGATAAGTGACATACTTGTGAAGGCGATCGGTGTCAGGGTGAAGTAAACGACTGGCCCAAGAATTTACATTAAGTTGCGATCGCATTTCTCGAAACACCGCAGCATCCCCGCGATTGCCTAGAGGAAAAACCCAAGCATCAAATCCAGCCGACTTAAGACGGCTAACAGTTCCCTCGCCATCTTGCACCCACAATTGAGGGTTAATGCGAACGGGTTGACAAGAATATTCACCGACAACAATTCCTCCTACAGAAACGCTAGCACCTTCTCCCCGATTGGAAAGTTCTTGTAAAATCGCTTTGAGAGAATTGAGTTTTTTCCCGTCTTGTACTTGCTGCGGTGTCAGCTTGACAATCACCATTTCTAAAACTTCGACAGGTTTTGTTGGTCGTACAACGTTGACTGGTTCCGCCGCCCAAGAATTTTGTGTTTCCGGTTGCGCAGACCAAGAGTTTGGTGTTTCCGGTTCCGTCGCCCAAGAGTTTGGTGTCTGCAGTTGAACCCTCTCGATTTCCTCTGCAACCTGTACTGTTTCCACCGGCTTTGCAGTGTCTACAATTATCTGAATTTCCTCGCCATCTTTCTCAATTTTTCCACTAATCTGTAAGATAGCATTCTCTACAATGTAAGGCTTTACTTGTTCGTAAGCCTTGGGGAACACAACAGCTTTTATTTGATGTGTCAAATCTTCTAATTGCAAAATTGCCATCGCATCGCCTTTTTTTGTCACTACCATTTTGATAGCGCTGATCATGACAATAACTGATACTTTCCCCTTTTTATCTGCTAACTGTTCGACAGTCACCACATCGGGGTCTTCGTTTACTTGCATGAGAAACTTTAGGGGATGTTCTGATACATAAAAGCCAAGCAGTTCTTTTTCTAAACGCAATTTCTCCTGTTTTTCATAATCTGGTACCAATTTAGATTTTGGCGCCGACTCATAGGTATTGACCGACTTCCCGAAGCTATTGGCACCTAACAAGTCAAAAAGATTACCTTGACCGCTTTCTCGGTCTCTTTTGCGCTCTTGCGCCCATTTAATAACCCCTTCGAGGTCGTGTACTAATTGATTGCGGTTGGGTTCAATTTTATCAAAAGCACCGCATTGAATTAATGCTTCTAAAGCGCGGCGGTTGACAGAATGGAGATTTACGCGATCGCACAAATCAGCCAGCGATTTAAACTTACCGCCTTCTTGCCTCGCCGCTAAAATATTTTCAATCGCCGCTTCTCCCACATTTTTCACCGCAGAAATTCCAAACAAAATTTTATCCTTTGCAGATCCAGTCATCAGTTTGGGCAGCGGTGTAAAAGTAAGTTCCGAGCTATTAACATCTGGCGGCTCAACCTCAATACCCAGCTTGAGACAATTGGCAATATATTTCTGTACTTTATCCTGATCGCCCCTGTTAGCAGTCAGAAGTGCAGCCATGTATTCTAGAGGATAATTCGCCTTTAAATATGCCGTCTGATACGTGATATACGCATAGGCCATTGAATGGGATTTATTAAAACAGTATTCCGCAAATTGCAGCATCTGCGCGAACAGTTTATCAGCAATTCTTTGACTGACTCCATTCTTAGTTGCGCCGTCGATAAACGTTTCTTTTTGCTTCTGCATTTCATCAGCTTTCTTCTTGCCCATTGCGCGCCGCAGCAAGTCAGCTTGACCCAAAGAATAGCCCGCCAAATCTTGAGCCATCCGCATAATTTGCTCTTGAAAGCAAAGCGTTCCGTAAGTCTCTTTTAAAATCGGTTCTAATAGCGGATGATCGTACTCAACTGTTTTACCGTGCTTGCAGTCAATAAACTGAGGAATCAAACCTGCATCCAGCGGCCCAGGTCGGTAAAGTGCCAAAATAGAAGAAATATCATCCAGACACGAAGGTTTGAGTTTTTTCACTACATCCAGCATTCCAGAGGATTCTAACTGAAAAATACCTTCTAAATCTCCTCTTTCTAAAAGTCTATAGGTTTTATCTACATCATCGGGTAACTTTTTGATTCTGCCAAAAGTCTCTTGAGCTCTGCGCTCTATATCAGAAGGTAGCATTTCTGGATCGACAATTAGATTTTGGGTTTGCTTAATATAATCAACAGTTTTCTGGAGCGTTGTTAAATTTTTCAATCCCAAAAAGTCCATTTTTAGCAGTCCCAAAAATTCCAAATCTTCCATGAAATATTGGGTAATCACAGCACCCTCATTATTCTTTTGCAGCGGTACAAGTTCATCCAACGGCTCTGAAGAAATTACCACACCGGCCGCGTGAACCCCATAGGTTTTGTTGGTTCCTTCAATACGAATTGCCATGTCAATCCACTGACGAACTGGGACTTCAGTACCAGTTTCTGCATTTATGCAAATTGTATTTTCATAGTTGTCTTTAAATTCCTGTGCAGGTGTGTCATCGGAAATCATCACTTTAAGTTTTTCCGGTTTTCCCCTGGACACAGGAATTAATTTTGCCATTTCGTCGGCTTTTTTGTAGGGAATACCTAACACCCTCCCAACATCTTTCAATACAGCTTTTGATGTCATTCTGTTGAAAGTAATAATTTGCGCTACGCGGTCGCTACCATATTTTTCAGTAACGTATTTAATCATGTCGTCTCGCCTTTCTATGCAGAAATCGCTATCAATATCTGGCATGGATTTGCGTTCTGGATTGAGAAATCGCTCGAATAGTAATCCGTGGTGTACGGGGTCAATATTGGTGATTTTGAGGACGTAGGCAACTAGAGAACCTGCGGCAGAACCGCGTCCTGGCCCTACTGGGATATCGTTGTCTCTAGCATATTTTATGTAGTCCCAAACTACTAAAAAGTATTCCGAAAAGCCCATCTGCTGAAGCATTTTCAGTTCGTATTCTAATCTTTGTTTGTAGACTGGGGGGATTTCATTTCTGGTGCGGGCTTTGAGGCGTTCTAAGAGTCCCAGCCAGGATATTTCTTCTACATAAGTATCGGCTGTATGTTCTGGAGGAATTGGGATTGTGGGAATTCGAGCTTCTCCTGTGAGCTCGTATCTCGATACTTTATTTGCGACCTCTAGGGTATTTTCTATCGCCTCTTTGATTGTTTCATCATCCAAATGATCTCGAAACAGTTGCGCCATCTCGTCTGCGGACTTCAAATACTCAGTACCGCTGTAGCGCATCCGCTTGTCTTCTTCAATCAGTTTGTTGGTGTTAATGCAGAGTAAAGCATCGTGTGCTTCTACGTCGTTGCAGGAAATATAGTGAGAATCATTGGTGGCAATTATTTTAATCTTGAGTTCGCGGGCAATTTTGACGATTTCAACATTAACAATCCGGTCTTCCGGGGAACCGTGGTCTTGAATTTCTATATAGTAATCTTCCCCAAATACTTCTTTATACCAGGTGGCTACTTCACGGGCAGCATCTAGCTTGTTTTGTAGAATCATTTGGGGAACTTCGCCACCCAAACAAGCACTGGTGACAATTAAACCTTCGGAGTATTGTTTTAGCAGTTCCTTGTTGATGCAAGGTCGGGCAAAAATACCTCTTTCCGGCATTCCCTTTAAATGGGAAATTGTGGTTAGTTTGACGAGGTTTTTATAACCTTGGGTATTTTTAGCTAAAACAACTTGATGGTATTTTCTTCTACCTCGAACTTTTACTTCAATGTCGCCGTTGACGACATACATTTCATTGCCAATAATCGGCTTGATGTTTTTATTTCGGCAAACTTTGATTAGTTCGATCGCCCCGTACATCACCCCGTGGTCTGTAAGGGCGATCGCGGGCATCCCCAATTCCACCGCCCGTTCTGCGAGCTGCTGTAGCTGAGACGCCCCATCTAGTAAGCTATAATCGCTGTGAATGTGCAAACCAACGAAAGACATAGGGATTTAAAATATAAGATTTGAGAATTTAGATTTTACACCATTGGCGTGTCAAAGCGTAAAATAAAAAACAAAGCTTTATATCAATCTTGAGCTGGTTTGTGCTGGGCTTCTAGAAGTGCAAAAGATGAGGTTGTCGCGGTATTGAGGATTGAATGGGTAAATTATTCTCGATCGCGATCGAACTTTTACAAATTTGCTTGTTGCAAATAACGCTCCAAGTCTTTAACTCGTTCTTGTGTCACCCTCGCTCTGCAATAACCGTAAGTAGAAGCAGCCAAAGTTCCACCTTCAAACTGTCCCATTTCATAATTGCAAGATTCATCTCTAAACTTGAGCCAACTACGCTGTGCTACTATCAATCTTTGCTTTTGTTTGCTGTTGAGTTTGGGCTGAAGTTGCTGATATACTTGATTGAGTTTTCTGTCTGCTGCCTGAAACTCTTGACTGGAACACGCATTCTGCTCCTGTGTAGTTTGAGGACTTTTGCAGTTAGGCTGTTGGGCGAGTTGCAAGGAAGTGTTGCTGGCTTTGCTGGGAAGCAAAAATCCGGCTGTCAACAAAAGCAAACTCGCCGCAAATTTTACCCAAATAGTGCTATTTTTCACTTCGTTTCTCCTTTTTTTAATCTTTAATTTTCTCTGCTGGCTGAGCCGATCGCCAAATCCACCAAGCCGCCGCCCATAGAGTAAAATTGCCAATGAGAGTCATCGCCGCTTGCAGGGTAACGATCCATTCTAGGGCGGGAGAGTTGTCAAAATAGTGCCATGTACAGGCACACATAGCGCTGACAAGAGCGGGCAGCATTGCGGCGGAAAGGGCCCACCAAGCTCGGTTTTGAGTGACTTCGCCGTAAGTCCAAATTAACCAGATGGCGGCAATCCACTCGACGACGCTAGAGACGTGAATAATCCAGGTGGGAATTGACAAAGCGTGCATTTTTTGTATTGTGAACGAAGATGAAAGATTTATCTATCGGGACTTACGCAACTGTCATATAAAGTATGATGCGTCATACAATTTTAGATTAACGATTTGAGATTTTATTAGATTTGCGATTTGAGCTGACTGATGACGTAAAGCCTTGAAGCTTGATGACAGTAGCATTTTTTTGGGTAGTAGTATTATCAAATTTCAAATCTCAAAAAAATCTAAAATCCCCAATCTAAAATCTAAAATAGTTAGATTCCCCATCACAAACAAAGAAAAGAGTAGAAATGCGAGCAATTTTGTGCGGCTATTACGGTAAAGGCAACGGCGGCGACGAGGCGCTGTTGGCATCGCTACTGCAAATGTTACCAGATGAGGTGACGCCGATCGTCCTATCTGGCAATCCTGTCGAGACAAATCAGCGGTACGGGGTAGCTGCGCGCGATCGCATGAATGCGTTCCAAGTTCTCGAAGCACTCCGCACATCCGACGCGCTAATTTGGGGCGGCGGTAGTTTAATCCAAGACGCTACTAGCATTGCGAGCCCTTTCTATTATGGGGGTTTGATGGGATTAGCGCAGCGGATGGGCTTAAAAACAGTTGCCTGGGCCCAGGGAATTGGGCCTTTGAAGCGCGAAATGACTCGCAAGTTATCTCAGCGCTGTTTTGCTGGATGCACCGCCGTCAGCGTGCGCGATAAAGGTTCAGCTACTTTACTTGCAGATTGGAAAATTCCCTTTACTTTAGCGCCCGATCCCGTGTGGGCTTTGGAGAATTCTCCCGTGTCTGGTTTGTGGGATTTACCTGCGCCCAGAGTGGCTGTTTGTTTGCGTTCTCATTATACACTAACTCCCGCGCGTTTGTCAATATTAACTCAAGCTTTAGTTGACTTTCAAAAAGCAACCCGCACCTTAATTTTGCTGCTGCCTTTTCAAGCGTCTCACGACTTAGAAATTGCGAAACATTTACACGAAGCCCTGCCCAAAACGAGCCGCATCCTCAGTTTAGACGATCCGAGAAAATTGAAAGGAGTGTTCCGGGGAGTCGAAATGGCGATCGGGATGCGCTACCACAGTTTAATTATGGCAGCATCCGAAGAATGCCGCTGTTTTGGTCTCAGCTACGATCCGAAAGTAAGCCAGTTAATGGAAGAGCTAGAAATGCCAGGATACTTATTATCAGAATTGCCAGACGATCCTTATGTAATTAGCAAAACCTGGATGGAACACTATGCCAACGGCGACGCCTTATCTCCAGACCGGATAAAATTTATAGTAGAGCGATCGCTCTTTCATCGCGAAGTATTGCGAGCCGCGCTCCAGTAATCTCATTCAGAGGTGAAATACAATGACAGTCAGTACAGCCGACTTAAAAATTACCTGGGAAAAATTGCCAGACGATTTTATTTTAGACGAGGAACCTGTGGAAAATATCGACCAGCCCTTGCTCGCTGCCGCCTTGCGAGAAATCTTAGAAATCGCGGGGCTAATAGAAGCAGGAATATTAATTGCCCCAAATATGGGCATTTGTGCCACAGTAGATAGCAAGCTAGTTATCAAAGCTCCAGATTGGTTTTATGCCCGTAACGTCCAGCCGCTTTCTAGTCAAGAAATCCGCCGCAGTTACACTCCCAACTTAGAAGGGGAAGTCCCGGCGATTGTCATGGAATTTTTGTCAGCTAGTCCCAACGATGAATATTCTAGTAAACAAACTTATCCCCCCGGCAAATGGTTTTTTTACGAGCAAGTATTGCGAGTACCAATATATGCTCTTTTTGAACCCGCCAGTGGATTCCTAGAAATGTACCAGTTGGATTCATCAGGAAAGTATCAAGTACAACAACCAGATTTAAATGGTCATTATTGGATTGCAGGAGTGGGGTTATTTCTGGGGGTTTGGCAGGGAACAAAAGCTGAAAGAACCGGATATTGGTTGCGGTGGTGGGATGAGAGCGGAGAGATGTTATTGTGGGGAGCAGAAATGGTAGAAAGGGAACGGCAGGAAAAAGGAAATGTTCAACAGCGGGCCGATCGACTAGCTGCACAATTAAGAGCAGCAGGCATGGAACCAGAGGCATAATGCAATAATGAGCAGTTTAAATTTGTCCCTCTGCAATTTAATATTGCTCATTAATTAAAAAGTCTTGAATAACCTCGCAAAAATCAATATTTATCTGCGTTAATCCACGTTAATCTGCCTTCATCAGCGGATTAAAATTACATTCAGGAGACAGCAAAATTGGCAAGAGTAAGAGTGCGGGAACACGTCAATCCCCTATCAATTAGATATCAAGCATCTGCAAATCCCCCGGATTGGACTAAAATCTATGCAGACTTAAATTTACCGCTGCATTTAGATATCGGCTGCGGCAGAGGACGGTTTTTGTGGCACATGGCGCAAATCCAAACAGACTGGAACTTTCTCGGATTAGAAATTCGGGAACCTTTGGTAGAAGAGGCGAATCTTTGGCGGGACGAAAAAGGCTTGACAAATTTGCACTATTTGTTTTGCAATGCGAATAGTTCCCTGAAACCAATTTTAGAAACTTTACCCGCAGGTATTTTGCAGCGAGTTAGCATTCAGTTTCCAGATCCCTGGTTCAAGAAAAAGCACCATAAACGGCGGGTGGTGCAGCAGGAATTAGTCAACGAATTGGCAACTTATCTGGCAATTGGCGGCGAAGTTTTTATCCAGTCAGATATTGAGGAAGTAGAAAGGGAAATGTGCGATCGCTTTTCATCTCACCCTAGTTTTAAACGTCAAAACGGCGACAACTGGCTAGCAGAAAATCCCCTACCTGTTCCTACTGAAAGAGAAATTGCTACTCTGAAACGGGGCGAACCAGTTTATCGATCACTCTATCAAAAATAATTCTCGCTTTTGCCAACTCACCTTTGTTATAAATGTTATAACTTACATCTTGCACCTTGGTTAGGAACAGGCAAGATGCCTGTTCCACAAAACTTAATTTTTTTGTTGAACGGGCATCTTGCCCGTTAATAAAGGAATTATTTCTAACTTAAACCCAAGACGGCAGCCACATCCGAATTTTCCATTCCATTTGCGACAAAGGCAGTCCCAAATAGATAGGCATCCAGAAAGTAAAAGCACCGAAAATCAGAAAAATAATTGTTATCCCCATCCCTCGGAGTCGAGTTTGAGGGCTGTGCAGCCACCTGTCAACCCACCAAGCAAGTGCTAAGGCTGCAAACACAGAACAGCCCATATAATGGTACAAAAATATGCAGCGAGTGACCTTCACCCAAGGCACCAAATTAGCGGCCCAATTAACTATTAAATATAACCCCAGCCACATTTCAGCAGTCGGCGGAAACAAAATCGGCCGCTGCTGTTCTATCGTGTCAACCGAAGCCTCGCTGCGCGTTTGCAGCCACACCAAAATCCGGTGAACTAAAACTCCTATTACTAGCAGTAAAGCTAAGGTTGACAGCCACCAAAGCAATGGGTTTCCCATTGCGTGAACGTCAAAAATTGCCTGAGTTGCACCTTCAGGTAAAGGTGGCAACTCCGGATCTGGTTGGGCATTGCTGCTAGCCGTTTTGTAGAAGTAAACTATGGGGCGCAGCATCAACGGCCAACTGTACCACGCGGAACAGTAAGGATGTACATCGGGGCCGCTTTTAATCCGCTGGTGATAAGTCAAAATTTCCGTTTGCATCTGCCAGAAATTGGGAGTTGGATTAAAGTACAGGTGAGGAATCCAAGAGATGCTGTAAACTAGAATAGGAATAATAGCTAGACTCAAGCAGAGTTCTATAAAATTGAGTTTGGTCAGTTTTTGTACTGGACTTTCGGCAGGAATTAGAGGTGAATCTACCTCGCGACTTTGTTCTTCATTTCCTCTGTTACCCTGGATAAAACGAACTGCCCAAGCACAGATTAAAATTAGATAAGTACCGAAAAGGAACCATAATCCGTTCCATTTGATAGCCGCAGATGCGCCGAAACCTATTCCGGCAAGTACCAGCCAAAGCCAGCGCTTTTTGCCTTCTGCTTCTACGGATTTAAAAATAAATAACTGACCTAAAATCCCAAATAAAACTAGATAAATGTTGTTCAGCGCGTAGCGAGACTCCACTAAAAACAAACCGTCGAAGGCGATAAATAAAGCAGCAATAAAAGCAAAGGTGCGGCGCGGAACTAGCTGATAAGCTAGTGCTCCCACAACTAGGGGAATAAAGGAACCTGTGAGAGCATTCAGCCAGCGGTAATCCCAAGGGGAAAGCAGGGAGCCAGCCATACTGTTGACGGCTGTTTTGCCGAAAGGAAGATGAGTACCGATCCAAATGCCGATCGCAATTATGTACTGGCTCAGAGGCGGGTGAGCGTTAAAAAAAGGAGTTTTTGTTAGATAATTGTTGGCAAATTTAGCGTAGTAAACCTCGTCAAATACTAAGGTGTTAAATCGATCCAGTTCCCAAAAGCGTAGTGTTAAGGATAGGAGGAACACAGCGAACATTCCTAAGCAAAAAACTAAAGTATATCTGTTGAATTGTTTTTTGTTGATTTTCATAAAACAGCAGTAAATAGTAAATGCTAGATTTGAGGGCGATCGCTAATTTAAAATTCCTGAGTTGAGACTAACGTAAAATAGGACTTGTGCCGAAACCGAATTTTTTAGGAGAAACCAGGTTTTTTGGAACAACTCGGTTTCTTAAACCCGGTTTCTAATAATGCTTGGAGAGTGCAGCGAGAAGCAGTAGCGACTATTGTTTCACCCAATGCTCTCGATATAATTGGCAAGCAGGAAGGAAAAGGGTGCATCACAAGGTGCGATAGATTATGATAGCAGCTAATCATGTCTTTTTTTAGCGAGTGCTTATGAATCCCATACTTTCGATTTGGGGGCGTTGGGGGTTAGCTGTAGGTGCGACTATCCTGATGGGATCTGCCGCGACGCCAAATCCCCAGACATTTGAAAGTTTTGCTGATTTCTGTACCAACAAAGAGAATTTGACCCCTGAAGCCAGACATACGGTGGAGGTGTTGCTATCAAAAGCAAAAACACAAGAGTGCGATCGCGCTCAAAAAACCCTGACTAATCTCACAGAACTTTCCCTGATTCGCAATCAAATAGTCGATATCAAACCATTATCAAAATTCACAAATCTGAGAAAGCTCAACCTCAGTTTAAATCAAATAACAGATGTGCAACCCTTATCGGGACTGACTAATCTGAGATTTCTCGTCCTCAATTTCAATCAAATCTCAGACGTGAAACCCTTATCGGGGCTGACTAATCTGACAGAGCTTTTCCTCGAAGCCAATCAAATCTTAGATGTAAAACCTTTAGCTGGATTGACTAATCTCACAGGGCTGTCCCTCGCATCAAATCAAATTGTAGATGTGACACCTTTATCGAGAATGACTGAGTTAAATTTTCTTTATTTGAGTGGCAATAAAATCGCAGATGTGGAACCATTATCGGGATTAACAAATCTGATACTGCTTTTCCTAGAATCCAATAAAATCGCAGATATCAAACCTTTAGCGGAATTGACAAATCTGACCGCCTTAGACCTCAGTAGAAATCAAATTGCAGATGCCAAACCTTTAGCGGGATTGGTAAATCTGACAACCCTCGATCTCAGTAGAAATCAAATCCCGGATGGGGAAGCCGATGGATTAATTCAGAAAAACAAACAACTATTAAATCAAAAAACAGATGAAGCCGAGCGATTGGTTCAGGAAGCTAGGCGACTATTCGCTCGCGAAACAGCAGCATCTTATCAGGAGGCATTGCAAAAGTTTGATGCAGCGCGTTCGCTTTATCAAATGCTTAGAAATCGGGAGAAGGAAGCTTACACGCTGCATCAAATGGGCTTCATTACTAATAGATTAGGAGACAGACAGCAAGCCCTGGACTACTACAAGCAAGCCCTTTCTTGGAATCGGACTTTAGCCGATCGCCCTAAACAAGCCGTCATCCTCAACAATATCGGCGCCGTCTACTATGCTTTGGGAGAGAAACAGCAAGCCATCGACTACTATAACCAAGTCCTTTCCCTAATTCGGGAAATGGGCGATCGCCCTGAAGCAAGTATCAACCTCAGCAACATCTCCAACCTACCCGCAAACAGCGACACATCTTTGGGCGATCGCACTGGGGAAGCCACCACACTCAACAACATCGGCTTAGCCTACAACGATTTGGGAGAAAAACAGAAAGCTTTAGAGTATTTCAACCAAGCCCTTCCCTTATTCCGCGCTATGGGCGATCGGGCTAAGGAAGCAACTACCCTCACCAATATTGGCTTAGTCTATTCAGATTTGGGAGAAAAACAAACAGCCCTAGACTACTACAAACAAGCCCTCGATTTGAGACAAAATGCGGGCGATCGGCGTGGAGAAGCCCTCACCCTCAACAATACAGGTACTACTTACTCAGAATTGGGAAAACAGCAGGAAGCAGAAGAATATTTCAAACAAGCCCTGCCGCTGTTTCGCGCTGTGGGCGATCGTCCTGGGGAAGCTCTCACCCTCTACAATATGGCTAATATCAAAGGCGATCGAGGCAATTTAATCGCAGCCCTCACTGACATTGAAACCTCCATCAAAATCATCGAAAACCTCCGCACCAAAATTACCAACCACGAGCTCCGCATATCATACTTTGCCACCGTGCAGGACTATTACCAGTTCTACATTGACCTGTTAATGCAACTGCACAAAACGCAACCAAAATCTGGTTATGATACTAAAGCCTTTCAAGCTAGCGAACGCTCCCGCGCCCGCACTTTATTAGAACTTCTTCAAGAAGCAAACGCCGATATTCGCCAAGGTGTCGCCCCGGAATTGTTGCAGCAAGAACGCAATTTACAACAGCAACTCGATGCCTTAGAAACACGCCGAATCGAAACTCTAAGCCGCCCCAATCATACCCCCGCAGAAAAAGTAGAATTAGACCAAAAACTGCAAACTTTACTAGGACAATATCAGGACATTCAAGCCCAAATCCGCTCCACCAGTCCCCGGTACGCCGCCCTCACCCAACCGCAACCTTTAACCCTGGCCCAGATTCAACAACAAATCCTCGACGAGAATACAATTTTACTCCAGTATTCTTTAGGGAAAGAGCGCAGCTATCTGTGGGCTGTGACTAAAACAAGTATCACCAGTTATGAATTGCCAAAACAGGTTGACATCGAAAAAGCCGCCCGCAATTTCCGCGATGCTGTGACTAACCCGCGCTACCGAAACATCCCCGATCGAGTTACTGAAGCTAACAACACGCTTAGTCAAATTATCTTACAGCCCGTAGCAGCACAACTCGCTCAAAAACGCCTGCTGATAGTTGGCGATGGCATTCTCAATTACCTTCCCTTTGCGGCCCTCTCGCTCCCTGAAACACCCGGTAGAAATCCTAATCCGCCTTTAATTGTAGACCATGAAATTGTGCTGCTGCCTTCAGCTTCCACCTTGGGAATCTTAAGACAAAACTACAATGACAGACAACCCCCAACTCGGACTTTAGCAATGCTCGCCGATCCAGTTTTTAGCGGTGACGATGAACGAGTTAGAACCCAGTCTAATAGCGCCAATCCCCAAGCAATAGAATCAGTAAATCTCGGTTTAAGCCGCTCTAGCCGCGCCAATAACATACAGTTGAGCCGTTTAAAATTCACTCGCCAAGAAGCTCAAATCATTCAAGCATTAGTACCAGCCAATTCTCGTACCGAATCTTTGGATTTTGCAGCCAGCCGCGCCGCAGCAACCAGTCAGAACTTAAGCCAATATAAAATCATTCATTTTGCCACTCACGGTTTAGCGAATAGCACTAACCCGGAACTATCAGGAATCATCTTGTCACTGATAGATGAAAAGGGCAACCCTTTAAACGGATTCCTACGAATAACTGATATTTTCAATCTCAAATTAGCAGCAGATTTAGTAGTGTTAAGTGCCTGTCAAACCGGATTAGGGCAGAACATTCAAGGCGAGGGCATGGTAGGATTGACACGGGGATTTATGTATGCAGGGGCTCAGCGAGTGGTGGTGAGTTTGTGGAGTGTGGACGATGAAGGAACGGCTAAGTTAATGTCGAGTTTCTATCAGGGAATGCTGCAAAAAGGGTTAACGCCAGCGGCGGCCTTGAGGGCGGCGCAACTGGAAATGTTGAAGCAGGAAGAGTGGCGTTCTCCTTATTATTGGGCGGCTTTTACGCTTCAGGGGGAATGGCGATAAATTTTATGAAAAACCGTGATGATATCAAGTTTGATTAATTGCTGATAAAACCTATACGGGCATCGGGCATCGGGCTGGCAATGAACAACAGCCAACAGTCAACAGTCAACTGTCTTCCTTCTTCTACTAAAGTGTTAAATCGCTCTAGTTCCCAAAAGCGGAGAGTTAAGGATAGGAGGAACACACCGAGCATTCCCAGGGCAAAAACAAAAATTGATTTGTGGGATTGTTTTTTGTTGGCGTTCATAAAACATCAAAAAATAGTAGATGCTAGGTTTGGGAGCGCTCGCTAATTTAAAAATACTGAGTTGAGAATAGCGTAAAAATTACAATTATGACTTTTAACCTTCGCGGAGGCAAATCCGATGCGGGCGATCGCCCTTGGAGGATGGGGCACTACGTGCAGCGGCGGGTGCGATCGCACAATATGCCCCCGATGTAATCGGCACGCAGGAAGGGAAAGCGCACCTGATAAGCTGCGATCGACTATGATACCGGTTAACAAGGTTTGGTTTAAGGGGTATTTATGAATCTCAGGCTGTGGGTTTGGGGGAGTTGGGGAATCGCTGTAGGTGTGAGTATCCTGCTAGGAGTCCCGGCGGTGGCTATATCGAGTGCGATCGACATTAGTCAAGGGGTATCGCAGCAGGAAAGGGGAAACCGGGCGACGGATGCTGAAAAAGCCAGGACAGAAGCGTATCAACTGTACCAACAAGGGACGGCGGAATCTTTAAGAAAAGCGCTCGTTAGATATGAAGAAGCATTAAAACTGTTTCGGGCCGAGGGCGATCGCTGGAGTGAAGCTTTCACCCTCTATAGCATCGGCTTAGTCTGCTCAGATTTGGGAGAGAAACAGAAAGCGCTAGAGTATTTCAGCCAGTCCCTTACCCTGAGTCGGGCCCAGGGCGAGCCCTTGTTTGAATCTACCACCCTCAGCAAGATCGGCAGACTCTACTTACAATTGGGAGAAAAACAGAAAGCGCTAGAGTATTTCAACCAGTCCCTTTCCGTGAGCCGGGCCCGCGGCGATCGCAATGGGGAAGCCATGATTCTCAGAAGGATCGGTGAAGCCTACTCAGAATTGGGAGAAAAACAGAAAGCCCTAGAGTATTACAACCAGTCCCTTCCCCTGTATCGGGCTATCGGCGACCGCTCAGAGGAAGCTCTCACCCTCCGCAACATCGGCGGTATCTATTTGGCATTGGGAGAAACGCAGAAATGGCTGGAGTATTATAGCCAGTCCCTTTCCGTGATTCGAGCAACCGGCGATCGATTTGGGGAAGCTATGACTCTCAGCTTCATCGGGACTACCTACTCAGATTCGGGAGAAAACCAGAAAGCCCTAGAGTATTACAACCAATCCCTTCCCCTGTTTCGGGCTCTGGGCGCTCACCTTATGGAAGCTTTCACCCTCAACGAGATCGCCAAAGTCTACTTTGCATTGGGAGAAAACCAGAAAGGGTTAGAGTATTTCAGCCAGTCCCTTTCCCTGAGTCGGACAGTGGGCGATCGCAATCAGGAAGTTGAAACCCTCAGTAGCATCGGCCAAGTCTACTCAAATTTGGGAGAAAAGCAGAAAGCGCTAGATTATTACAACCAGTCCCTTACCCTGAGTCGGGCAGTAGGCGATCGTAATGGGGAAGCTTTCACTCTCAACAGAATCGGCATTGTCTACGGAGAGTTGGGAGAAAACCAGAAAGCCCTAGAGTATTTGGGCCAGGCCCTTTCGCTGAGACGGGCCCAGGGCAATCCCCGTGGGGAAGCTGTCACTCTGACCAACATCGGCCATGTCTATTCAATTTTGGGAGAAAAGCAGAAAGCCTTAGAGTATTACAAGCAGTCCCTTCCCCTGAGACGCGCAGCAGACGATGGGCGTGGGGAAGCTCTCACCCTCCTTGGCATCGGCAAAGTCTACTCAGAATTGGGAGAAAAGCAGAAAGCCCTAGAGTATTACAACCAGTCCCTTCCCCTGAGTCGGGCCGTGGGCAATCGCAATGGGGAAGCTACCACCCTTGACTACATCGGCCTTGTCTACTCAGAATTAGGAGAAAACCAGAAAGCGCTAGAGTATTTTGCCCAGTCCCTTCCCTTTAGTCAGGCGGTGGGTGATCGCATACAGGAAGCTCTCACCCTTTACAACATGGCTTCTGTCAAACGCGCTCAAGGCAATCTTACTGAAGCCCTCACTAACATTGAAGCCTCCCTCAAAATTATTGAAAGCCTCCGCACCCTAATTGCCAGCCCAGAACTCCGCACCACTTACTTTGCCACCGTGCAGGACTATTACCAGTTCTACATTGACCTGTTAATGCAACTGCACAAAACGCAACCCAAATCTGGTTATGATACCAAGGCCTTTGAAGCCAGCGAACGTTCCCGCGCCCGCAGCCTCCTCGAACTTCTTCAAGAAGCAAACGCCGATATTCGCCAAGGTGTCGCCCCAGAATTATTGCAACAGGAACGCAGTTTACAACAGCAACTTGATGCCCTGGAAAAACGGCGAATCGAAGTTCTCAATCGCCCCAATCATACCCCCGCACAAAAAGCAGAATTAGACCAAAAACGCCAAACTTTATTAGGACAATATCAAGACATTCAAGCCCAAATCCGCGCCACCAGTCCCCGTTACGCCGCCCTCACCCAACCGCAACCCCTAACCCTGGCACAAATTCAACAACAAATCCTCGATGAGAATACCATTTTACTCCAGTATTCTCTAGGGAAAGATCGCAGCTATCTCTGGGCTGTGACTAAAACCAGCATCACCAGTTATGAATTGCCCAAACGTGCCGACATCGAGACAAATGCCAGAAAATTCCGCGATGCTGTCACAGCTCCAAGTTCCCGAAACAGCCCCAATCAAATCGCCCAAGCCAACGATGCTATCAGTCAAATTATCTTACAGCCCGTTGCTGCCCAACTCGGTCAAAAGCGCCTGCTCATAGTTGGCGATGGCGTTTTGAATTACCTGCCTTTTGCAGCCCTTTCCCTCCCCGGAAAATCCGGTGAAAATGGGAATCCGCCTTTAATAGTAGACCATGAAATCGTGCTGCTGCCTTCAGCTTCCACCTTGGGAATATTAAGACAAAACTACAATGACAGACAACCTCCTAATCGGAGTTTAGCCATACTGGCAGATCCAGTTTTTAGCGCTAAGGATGAACGAGTTAAAAACGCTTCTTCAGTCACCACTCAGCAAGCGGTAGAATCAGCAAATCCTGGTTTAAGTCGAGCCAGAGACGATAAGAACGGACAGTTTGACCGTTTAAATTTTACACGCCAAGAATCTCAGATTATTCAAGCGTTATTCCCGGCTAATTCTCGCACTGAATTTTTGGATTTTGCAGCCAGTCGTGCCACAGCAACTAGCCCAAATTTAAGCCAATATAAAATCATTCATGTTGCCACTCACGGTTTCGCCAATAGCGCTCACCCGGAACTGTCGGGAATCGTCCTGTCGCTGGTAGACGAAAAGGGGAATCCCTTAAACGGGTTCATGAGACTTACTGATATTTTCAATCTCAAATTAGCAGCCGATTTAATAGTGTTAAGTGCCTGTCAAACCGGAATGGGGCAGATCGTTCAAGGCGAGGGGATGGTAGGATTGACACGGGGATTTATGTATGCAGGGGCTCAGCGAGTCGTGGTGAGTTTGTGGAGTGTGGACGATCAAGGAACAGCTACGTTAATGTCGAGTTTCTATCAGGGAATGCTAAAAAAAGGGTTAACGCCAGCGGCGGCTTTAAGGGCCGCGCAACTCGAAATGTGGAAGCAGGAAGAGTGGCGTTCTCCTTATTATTGGGCGGCTTTTAACCTTCAGGGGGAATGGCGATAAATTTTAGGGAAAACCAGCATCAATTCCAATTCCGGGCGAGTGTAAGTCCATTTGTGACAAGTTAAGAAAAAGTGCAAATTGTCAAGGGGGTAGACCAAAAAAGGTAAAATAGGATGAAACCTTTA
>NZ_JAUBQH010000183.1:0-1072 GCF_036701145.1 Microcoleus sp. Pol17C6 | reverse complement strand
AGGCTAGAACGGTATCAAGGGAGCCCCGGCCACTACCAGGGCGTCCCGTTTAACAAGTTGAAGCTGGAGCTGGAAGGCCCCAGTGGATATTCAACATGTCAAGTCTACACCTGAACGTCGGGGTCGATGTTTCTAAAGACACCCTGGATCTGTGCTTCTTTGCCAAAGACCAAATCAAGCACAGCTTCACAGTCAAGAACTCTCCAGCAGGGTTTGAGCAGATTGTAAAGAAGCTGGAGAAGATGGCTCCTAAAGACCAGTGGAGGATCACGATGGAAGCGACCTCTTCCTGCCACAAGGCTTTGGTGTGGCACCTGGCTGAAGAGGGAGTCCCTGCTGTGGTGATGGCTCCTAATCAGGCTAGAAGCCTTGCCAGGGGTCTTGGAATCATTAGAAAGAATGATGCGACAGACGCCTATGTTCTGGCTGTGTGCTCGCAGAAGAACTGGAAAACCCCCAGGAAGCCTCCCACCAAAGAACAGGCTGAACTTCAGGAGCTTTCAAGAAGGATAGACAGCCTTAAAGCTCAGGCGGCTGACGAGAAGAAGAGAATGGGCAAGCCTTCCGCCTGTGCAGAACTCATCAAATCCTGCACGAGAGTCATCAGACTTCTTGACAAGGAAATCCAGCAGGTGAGCCAGCTGTGGCTGGTAAAGCTGAAGCAGAGCCAGGAGCTTGTGAAGAAGCACCGCCTCATGCTGAGCATCCCTGGTGTGGGCCCTGAAACAGCCCGCAAGGTCTTGAGTGAACTCTTCTTGACAGATGAACTAAAGAACGTCAAGCAGTGCATCGCCTACGCTGGGCTGGCTCCGCAGGAATGTTCGAGCGGGACGAGTCTTAACCGAAAAGCCACCATCCACGGGACAGGCAGCAGATTCTTGAGGACAGCTCTTTTTATGGGAGCCATCTCCTGTTCCAGACATGATGCTGAATGCTCAGCCCACTACGACCGAATGCTGGAAGCCGGAAAACCTAAGAAATGCGCTCTGGTCGCCATCATGGCCAGAATGCTCCGCCGGATTGTGACAGTGGTCAACAGAGGAACCGAATGGACCCCAACCCCTTGACAATT
>NZ_JAUBQH010000111.1:0-7477 GCF_036701145.1 Microcoleus sp. Pol17C6 | reverse complement strand
TCTTTCTGTAGGTATAGCTTTCCTACATCTTAAGATATATATTTTTTCTTTACATACGTACCGGGTTTCACCCCCCCCGGTTGAACTTTCTTCGAGCGGGCAGCGTGGCCAGGGGGGGCGGGCCATAGCCCGGCTGCTCCCCCCTGGCCCACGTTCTTTATACTCCTTCTTCACTAAATTTTTTAACTAATTCCTCAAGCTGCTTTTTACCTTCAGAGAATTTACGCCCCTTCTTACCCAAGATATTTTCTATAATCCAGGTCGCAGTTTTCCCTTCGACTTGTGCAGCTTCCACTTTCCACCACAGTTGTAAATCACTAGCATCAGCCTCGGAAGTGGTAGCGGAAGTTTCTGGTTGGAAGTCGTTGCTATATATAGCTTCCAGCGCTTCCCGTTTAGCTTCCACTTCCTCCTCGGAAGTTGCCAAAATTGCCTCAGCTTCCTTGCGCCGCTGTTGCTCTGATATGTAGATGGAAGTGCTAAGCTCATCCGCTACATCGGCATCAATAGCCCGCTCTTTCATTGCCTCAAACTCTTCTGCCTTGGCTAATTTAAGAGCCGAGCGCCGTGCCTCGAAACAGCAACCAAAACCAGACACCAGGGCGATGCCTTGAATGAAGTTGTGTAAAGGAATTTTGCGAGAGAAAATAAACGGAGGAGCCAGCCAGAGGGTAAGTCCCGAAACCGACAATACAGAAACTCTCAGGAGCGACATAACATCACCCCCACGCCAACTAAAGCACCTACTGTACTGGCAATCAATCTGAACCTAAATTGCAGCAAGTTTATTTTGAGGATTGCAATAATTGCATCGTCGAGCAACCAGGCAGCGGCACTGACAATGAGTTTGAGGGCAAAGAGGGCTTGCACAAACAAGAGCAGGGAAGGATGCAGCGATGCCAACCAGCAAAGGAAGCTGGAGGCGATTGCAGTCAGCAGAAAGTTGTTGCCGAGAGCGATCGCTTTTATCATTCCCGATACCTCAAGATGTTGTTGATGTAATCTTGGGCTGATTCATGCGCCTCGAACTCCGAAGGACAATGCCCCCCATCTATTAGCGCGATAAATTGCCCGTCGCGGTAAATGAATTTATTGTCTCGAAAAATTTGCCAGCCCCAGCCAGCATCCTGGTAAACTCGGACAAAGTAACCGTTGTGCCAGTATCGGGCATCTCTTGAAAGGAGTTTCAGAATCATTCTTTAGTCCCTCCGAGTAACTTAGCTTTGATAGCCTCAATCCTTTCGGTGGCGCGATTCTCAGCTTTCTCAAGCCCTACCCCTAGCTTGGCGTATCCGGGAGCCAAGCCGAGCAGGTGTTTAGCCAACCCCACATCAGCTTGTTTTTTGGTCAGTTCCACGCTGGCAACCACTTTTTGATGCTTGCGATAAGCCTTATGTACTGTGCCATCCGCTTCCTCAATCTGACTCGTAGCCTTGAGGTATTTTTTCGTGTAACGAGCGCCCTCAACTTTTTCCTTTGCCAGTTTCTTCCGCTCGTCAGCTTCCTCTTTGGTGTAATAGCGCGGAGCCTCAATTATTGCTGCTGTGCGGATGCTGGCAAAGTTGCCGGGATTGAGCGGTGTAATTACCCCCGCATCAGTTGGAGCAGCCAGTTTCTCAGATTTACTCGTGATGGCGTCAGAGATTTCGCCGCCAAAGAGTTTTGTCATCATGCCCATTATTTTGCTCCGATTTGAATGTTTACGCGGATGGGAGGAAATAAGTTCAGAGGGTTAATCTGCCGCCACATGGACATAGCCAGCACAAAGACCCCCGCCGATGCGAGTACAAATGCGACGAGTTGAGCAAGGTCAACCCAATCTAGAAAACTGATGGAATTTTGGGGAGTGAATCTGCACACCGGGGATAAACCATTATTAATCCATCCGCTTGTGTCACGCGATTCACTGTCTACAGGACAAAGGATGCGCTCAATACATTGACATGAATCCAAGTGCTCATTTTTACGCCCTGGGCAGTCAACGCAGTAAGCCTCGCAAACAGCTTTCCAGGTGGAAGTTTTGGAGAGTTTGCCAAATTTTTTGGCTTCATCGTTAGTTAATCCGAGGCTGTAAGCGTGAGCTTTCAGGTGGTCAATACGGCGATAGCTGGCGATGGGTTCAGTCATAGCAGAACCTCACGTCAAACATGAATAATTGCGATCGCCCCTTAAGACAATCGGCTGAATATGGCATTATGGTTAGGCTCCAAGCGTTCTTGAACAACGTTTGGGGAAGTCGTGACTTGTTCGGTGTTGCTAGCACCGCTCAGTCGCGCGTCAATCTTCCTTAATTACTTACGATCGCAGTATTCGAGCCATCTTGTCAAGGGATGGCTGTAAAGTTTTGTCGCCTCAACCTTCGAGCAGTTCTAAAAGAAACTCCACATCGGCAAGCGTGACGGCTGATTTCTTGCGCTTAGCTTTTAACTGGTTGAGTAGGTCGGCCGCTTCTGGTAAATCTTGGCTGGCAGCGGCTAAATTTTGTTTTAGGTCGGCGAGCTGTTCTTGCAATTCGCCAATTTCTAGCCTCAGTCGAGATTCTGCGGGATTAGGTTTAAAGCTATACCCGCGCTCTAGTTCCCGAATCCTATCCGCTTGCTTGAGCATGGTTGCCTTTGCATCTGCTAGTTCGCCCCTCGCATCGCTCAATTCACGCTGCCAGCGGATTTTCTCAAGCTTCATACAGTTTTCTTCACGATGCAGTTCTGCCGCTACTTCCTTGACCTCTTTCTTAAGTTGGGCGAGTTCTGCCAGTTCTGCTTCTAACTCAGCCCGAATAGTAGCTGTGTCATGCGGTTCAGTACCTCCAACGTCAACGGAATTGCTAAGTTGATTATTAGCTTTTAGTGCTGTGTCACGCGGTTCAGTGTTTTGGTCAAGTTGTCGGGCATAGTCGAGAGTAGCATCAGCCAAGGCGATCGGAACTCGAATCGTGCGAGTTGGACCACTCTGCCAAGCAGCTTTAAACCGAGAATGTTTGATTGAATCTTCGTGTCCTTTAGGGTTAGGCATAAAGTCGAATCCCTTGTGTCAAGCGTTTCACTTACTATAGCAGGAGTGCCAAGTAGTGTCAAGCGCGTGACACACGAACTTTTGGTGTCCTTGCGGACGGCATGGCGGATATTTTTCCGATTTCTGCATAAAACTTTTGCACTGCGAAATAAATTACTAGCAGAAATCGTAAAAATCCCGCTAGGGGTTTACGCGGGGAAACGGGTATTTCCCAGCCTAGAGCTTGAAACCATTACAACGAGGTTACAGGGTGAGGTTAGGTATTGATAACTGGTTTTATAAATATCTATTCACTAGCCCAGCGGATTTGATGCGGCCAAGCCAACACCTCGCTCCATCGCCCGAATTGCTCGATAAGCATTCGATATTGAGCGCCATCTGTGGTGGCCAAGAATGAGCCTCGCACCCACTGTCCCCAGCGCTGCACCCATGCCGTTCTGCCAATTGGTTCTGTCTGCGGTTCTGCCTGTTCTGGCAAAGGTTCCACTGTCACAGATGATTGCTGTATTTGTTTATTTATAGCTTCATCTGTGACAACCTCAAAGCCTTGCTGTTCAAGCAATTCAGCCTGTTTCAAATCTTCCATTTTTTTGACCAGGCGAACGGCTGTAAGCTCAGCCAAAATATCCCAATTTTCAGGGAGGGAGCAAATCCGCTGAGCACCCTTTGAAGTAAGTTTGGTGGTAGCTTCTGGCTGATATCGGTAAGACCAGACGCGCTCAGAACCCTCTCGAATTTGTTGGGCAATGAGTTTGACGCCGATAGTGGCTAGCAAGCGGTTAATGTAACGCATGGGAGCTTTTTTATCGGGATAGCCCAGCACGTTAGCAACAGCTTTTTTCTTGCAGCGCTTGATAAAATTTCGCACTTCGGGAGAGTCAGCAGTCCAGGAGGTATCAGGATTGAGAAATCCTTCGATTCCCAGATTTTTTAAGAGCCGCAGCTTCAACCAGCGATCGGAAATGTCAGGCAGGAAAGTGCGGAGCTGTTGCTTCCACTTGCGACGCTGTAAATATTCGGCATCCTCATGGTTTTTAAAAAGATATGAAGCTTCGAGCTTGTTTAATAAAGTGCGGTCTTCAAAACGAACGAGCCGAACAAACTCCCACGTCCACAGAGCCAAGCGTTCTATTCCTGGGAACCGAGCCTTGAGTCGAGCTTTTATGGCTTGACAGCGTTCTGCCCAGGACGCGGAATAACTGCGTTCTATTTCTAGGGCTTCATTTAGAGTGATATCATCAGCGTCGAATATCTGTTTAGCCGCTTTGTCGCGACATTCTTGTTTGGCTTCAAAGTGTTCGTTTGACTCAGAGCTACCAGCTTGTACCCACTGCGGAGCATAACCGCCAGCCTCAAAAGCTTTGAAGAGATACCCCCGCAAATCACGCCGCTCAAAGTTTTCTTTAGCTTTGATTTTGCAGTAAGTCTCATGATGGGGCGACTGTACTTGTTGGGCGATCGCTTCTCTTGTGGCTATGCTCAGCACTTCATCGGTCAGAGCCAAGGCTTCAGCAGTTACTCGCTCTTCAATGGCTGCACTGATTTGTTTGTAGTAGGTTGCGTCACCGTCTTTAGATGACCCCAAGCCACGCTCAGCAGCAAAAACAGTAATTCTCTCAGGATGGCGGACGCGACGGCTCATTTGTAAGCACTCGTCTACACCGATCGTTCCCACAAACCAAGAGAACATATCTGAGAATTTGTGCAGGATGGAAATATCTACCCCAGATTCTGCCGTAGGAGAATAAATCAGCCATGAGGGCTGTTGTTCGCGAATATAGGCATCAGGGTCAGCCAAAAATTCTTTAGCCCACGCCTCAGTTACAGTTTTTGCTGTGAGGAGGATGCCTTCACCGTGCGAAACCTGTAGAAGTTCTGCCATTGCCTCAGCTTTTTCAACGGAGTCTGTAGCTATGGCAGGACAGACAGCAGCAAGAATTTGCTGGGTGTACCATTCATCAAATTTCTTCAAAGATTTACCAGCTTCAGGGACGACAAAAAATACTGGGGGTGTGTCGCCGTTGAATAAGTTTTGAATCTTGGTTGCAGCCTTGCCAGAGAGCCGGGAAACGTAACTAACAACCCAGTCAGCTTGATGTCCATCTGTGAGGATAATGCGATCTGCCTTTTGGCAAGCAAGTTCAAAGCGTTCTAGAACGTCAAGCCGTTTGTCAAAGAGCGTTCTGCTAGTTAAAAGGTGCTTGATAACACTTGCAGACTCGTCAATTATCAGAGTGCAGCCTTCAAGCCGTTCTAAGGGAATTTTAAGGAGGGAATCTACACACAGAGTCAAGCGAGCGTCAGGGTTCGCAAACATTTTGTAGCCACCGTGAACATCAAGGTGGTAACTGTTCAGTTTTTCGGCAAGCTGCAAGCCTAAGCTGTTGCGGTAGGTGAGATTAATTTGAACGCCCGTTTTGTCTGCCGCTACCTTATTTTTAAGATATTCAGTTTTGCCAGTGCCAAGACCGCTCTTAATAGCTGTGATTTTTCCGCTTGCGGGAGCATCGGTGTCAAAGTATCGCGAACGGGTAAGGATATCGGGAGAGAACCCACGGTGCATCCGCCACAAACGCTCGTTTTGTATTTTAGAGAACGGCTCAGCAGCCAACAACACAGCATCAACATCACCACCAGCAACCAAAAAATCATCAACACCTTTAGCAGGGCCGGGCAGAGTTGCAATTTTTGCGATCGCTATTTTGAACAATTTTGCTAGGGTGCTAGCGGCGCGAAACTCTTGACTATTGGAGTAATCCCCAGCGCGATAATCAAAGACGATTGTGATTTCACGTTCTGCTGTGTCAAGCGGTTGAAGTGTTGTATGCAGTTCCCGCGCCGATGCTCGCTGGTATTCTGTCCCGTCAGATTTTCTTACTGTTTCCCCGCGTTCTGTAACTTTATAACCTGTGTGAATTCCTGGTAATCCGATTGCTGCATAACCGCGAGAAATTAGCGCCGCTGCTTTCTTCTCACCTTCAGTGATTATGATCGGGCAACCGCTGGCAATTACCCAGTCCCAAAATCCAAGCGCTTCCCCATTAAATCCGACAACTGGAAAATCGGGCATTGATAACCCAGCTTTAGCCGCGACCGAGCGCCACACTTCGACAGTCACAAGCGGACAAAAGACTTTTAGGGGCTTGCCTTGGGGCTGATAGTATCTACGGGAGCGTCCTTTTTTGTCAAATGCGATCGGTTCCCCAGTCAGTTGCCGGAAGCGGCCATTAGATATCCAACCACTCGCACCCTCGCACTTTGCATAATTTCTTTTGGCTTGAGCGCTGCCACTGCAGCTGTTAGTTGTGGGGTCAGTGTCGCGATAAAGCAGGTCGTAGATGGCTCGACCGCTAACAGGTTCAAAGTTTAGAGTATAGATTTTAGGATTGATGCCAGACTTGACTACGCAGTCCTGAAAGCTTAAATCTATACCCTCAATAAGGTATGATGTATTCATGATGTTGGCTCGCCGTAAACGAGCTTGACCACCAAAGACCGCTGATTACAGGTTCCAATTGTTTGCAGCGGTTTTTTGGTGACTACTTGAGTTTGTGAACAATTTAGAGCTTACATTGGAATTCGCTCACTAAAAATAAGCGAACGGATAGGAAGGTCACTGCGAGCGCAACCATTCGATTCAATCTTTGGAAGAGGAATAAAGACCAGCGGGGGGTCACGATTCGACTCAATCTTGCAAAGGTCAGTGTCAGGAGTTGTAGGCGCGTCTATGACCCAGAAGAAAATCTCAACTAACAGCTCAAAAAAGTGGGTTCCAACAAAAACACGAAGCATTGTTTTGATGTCATTCTTAATGGCGCGCCCCAGTTTATGAATGACTATAGTCCAAAAAGTCCTGTGTTTTTTCCAGTCTCGTCTAATCTGTTGCCCCTCAAATATGCAAGGGAGTCCCATCTCCGAAATAAGGGAGAACTCGTCCTCAACAGATTTGATGCAAGAAAGTAGATCCATACTTTTTAGCTTATAGCGTTCAAAGCACTTTGAGTCTTTGTTTGCGGAAGGATTTTAATTGAGCTTTGAGGCTCTCAACCTCCGACTGCAATTGCTTATTTTTAACCCCCAGGACTTCCGCGCAATAGTGCAGATAGTTAAATTGCATCGCTTTGGGGCAATCCCAGTCTGGCGAGTCTTCATCCTCAAAAGATTGTAGAACTCGAAAGGACTGCTGTCCGTCAAGGTAGCGGGCAACTTCCATCACCTCATCTGCCAAAGAAATCGGAACTCTAATAGTCTTAAAACCGCTGCGTGTACTCCATTGGGGAGGACGACCAGCCCCTAACCGCTTTCCCCCACGCCTAGCCCTTCTAACTGATTCAATCATACAATCAAGGAAAATATTAATAAAGTTTGGTAGCTCAGAAATATCTACATCTTTCTGTAGGTATAGCTTTCCTACATCTTAAGATATATATTTTTTCTTTACATACGTACCGGGTTTCACCCCCCC
>NZ_JAUBQH010000110.1:0-7496 GCF_036701145.1 Microcoleus sp. Pol17C6 | reverse complement strand
TTAATTGGGTCAACAGGTAAAAGATGAGTAATTTGACTCATTGACAATAGTGCTTTTAGCTTAACTTGTGAGTAATGGGTGCGCCCCTAGGCACCCGGAAACCTGATTTTAATCAAAAATGTAGTTAAAGTAACTAAAAATTATTAAGCGCTGTTTATGAAAAATAGTCGAGACTGTTTTTAGTTAGTAGTCTGAAGCCCTAGATTTTCCGTTGGTAGCGAACTTGCCTTGGAGCCTTGAAACCCTTATTCTACGGTTTGCTATCAAAAACTGTCCCAAGTATTGTATGAAAAGTAATTTAACTTTTGATAAATTGATAAATCGTGGTTAATATTTAACATTTGTAACTAAAGAAACATTTTTTAGCCTACAGGGGTAATACCGTAGAAAGATGTCATTTTATGCGGAAACAGCGAGGATCAGCGTGTAATTATAAGGCAAGGGAAACCAGAAACATGAATTCTTTATTCAACTGGGTTTTCCTGGGACTTTAAGCCAAGTTTGAGCCGAGAATAGCAATGATTATTTTTGCTTATGTCTTGGTAGCACTTGTTTTATAGTTTTTGAACGGCAAACTTTGTAGAACCAAAATCAGCTTTAACGACTGCTGCTACCTCAGTAATTGGTAATTGGTGAAAATCTCATTCGTCCCTGTTACCCGTTAGATATTCCGAGCAGTAGCTCTAAGGCTCTAAAAGTTTAATGTGGGATGTTGGCAAATTACCGTTACTGTAAAACTCTGGAGTGTTAAATATGCTAAAACAAATGTGTTGGTTGCCCAGACTCGGAGGCAATGGAGAAAAGATATTGCACTTGCGTACCGATGCCCGTCAGGCGTGGCGCCCTTATACAGCTTTTCCGCAGTTTGCTGTATCCGACTACCGGGAACCGGGCGGTTCTAAGGGATGGGCAACTTATCAGAGGCTGAGAGTTCAAGGGTGGAATTTAATATCGACTGAAGAAGGGCAGCAGTCGATTTTTGGCGAACAGAAAAGTGCTTAAAAAATCTAAAACCGCAGCAATAAAAGAAGAGGTAAAATCCTCTTCTTTTTATTAGTTTTGGAGACAGCAACTGGGCTTTTAACCATCCTAGTTGGTAGAAGGGGTAAGGTGTAAATTGCTCACCCTACATAATTTTAAGAAGTTTGCCAGTTGCAAGTAAATTAGGCGGCCGCCGTTTCTCTCTGGGCTGTAGTTGCTACGTTATGGAGCACCGGCTGGCGAGTTCTCAAGTTAAACCGGTATCCGTGGGGGAGGATGTGCAACTTGGCGCCGCAAATCGCCAAAGCCTCATCCTTCAAAAGTCCATCTAGATTGTCGTGGAGTTTTTCCGACTCGTCGATGACAGTTACAGCGCTTTCGCCAATCACTTCCAACTCGTCACCGTTGACTAAAATAGCTGTATTTTCGTCAATACCAAATCCCAACACCGCAGGTTGCAGCAAGAGTGCCGAAACTAAGCGTCCCAGACGACCTCGCTGGGCGAAATGCTGGTCGATGACAACTCCTGGAAGGAAGCCCATTCCCGGGCCCATTGCTACCACATCAACGCGGGGATTTGTCTCCGAGTCTCCTTCAATAATCATCATGTCTGGCATCATTGCTGCGCCGGCACTGGTGCCGCCAATGATAATCCCTTCAGAGTAGCGTTTGTGCATTGCTGCGTCGAGTTTTGTGTCTTTCAAGCAGCTAATAATCCGCGCTTGATCTCCGCCGGTAAAGAATATGCCAGTGGCTTGTTCGATCGCTTCTAAATAATCTGGATTGTCGGCATCTTCGGGTCTCTGGGTGTCAACAACTCGCACATCTTCAGCGCCGAGTCGCTCAAACACTCGGATATAATTATCTCCTACTTCTCCCGGCAGGCTTGTGGCAGCCGTCATGACAACAATATGAGCTTTAGTGCCTCCGGCGCACCGCAAGAATTCCCGCAGAATTTTGCAGTCCCCCTCTTTGTCTTCGGCGCCACCAATAATTAGCAACTTCCCCTGAACTTCGTTGCTCGCCATATTATCTCCACTTTTAATTTATTAAATTTCACTAAAACACAAAATTCCTTTTTCCGAAAACTGCCAAAAGGTATATATAGATACAAAAAAATCTCCGACTTCTACCCCTCCAGGACGCACACAGCAAGGGTGATGTGGGTGTTTACTAATCCTCGATATCGACAAAACAAACTTACCCCCCCTAACAGGAGATAGGAGGGGTCAAGAAATGAGCTTAAACTACGGGGCCCACGCGCGCGCGGTGATCAATCCGGTTTCTGATCGGATTCTTCGCTAATCCTCCTCTGATTGCTCGTAGAAATCGGGTTGATGAGCGTAAGTCCTCAATTAGTCCGATCGCCCGTTAGTGCGATCGCTCGATCAAATTGCTCAATATGGTACTCGCCCGTTCTAAAGGTAGGTGTCTGGGTTTGCCGTTCCAGACAATCTGATATTCGTTGCTGTTTTGACCATCGCCGTAGCCAGAAATTAGCTTCCGGTGAAATGCTTCCTCAGCTAAGTGGTGAACTTTTTCCCTGAGAGCAGTTTGTGCGATTTTCATAATTTGCTGCCTCTTAAATTTTCTTTCACTGTCATAAACAATTATAACTACCCAGTGTACCTCTCAAAAGTTATAGCTTTTTTTCGGCAGGGGGAAAGAAGTAGTCATTAGTCATAAGTGCTTAGTTATCAATGCTTAGTCATCAATGCTTAGTCAGATGTTGGAGGAAGAAGGAATATTTTCCCACTCTCACCTTCTCCCCCTCTCCCCATTTCCCCTACTCTGCCACTCCCCCTATCGGGCAATACTGAAGGCAGAATTGGTCGGAGTATTTGTCTCACTGCTGGAATATCTATGCCCGCAGGTAGTATCCCATGCACTAACTATAAAGTTACCGTAAAAAATTAGCTCAAAGGAGGTTAGAAAATGCTGCAAGAAAAAAGCACCGAAACAGCCCGCGTTAATGCTCGAAAAACCGATATTTTCGATGTTTTTAACTTCAAACACTATATGGGACCCAACCCTTATTTAGACACCGCGGCTTTGGTTTTTGATTTAGCGTTAACGGGCGCGAGCGAACCTTTGCCGATCGCACATTACCAGAAAATTATTGGCGATCGCTACCCGCAACTACTGCACGAAAATTTCTCGAACCATGCCCAACTGTTCGGCCGTACCGCCTCAGAAGTAGCCAAACTCGACATGGGTTTGCACTTCCAACACTGGAACATCAAGCCGTTTTCTCACTTTAACAGAATCAGCATAGAAGCACTTCACGCCCGCACCGCCCGAGCCGTAGTTTACGCAGTTTGGGATTGGTTTGAAGCCATCAATCAAAATCAAGACTTTCCCTTGGAAGCGCAAATGGGCGCGCTGCAAAATATGTTCCGGCAGTCAGTTTACGGAGGCCCGACAGTTTATTCGTTAATGCGATCGGCATCCCAAAAAGGCATTCCCGCATTTTATTTGTGGGATGAAGGACTAATGCAATATGGGTACGGTAAAAAACTGGTTCGTGGCTCTGCAACTACCTTTGATTCTGACAGCCATTTAGACTCAGATTTTACCACCCGCAAAGACGATTGTAAAGCTTTTCTCGCTACATTAGGATTTCCTGTTCCCAAAGGCGATATCGTCTCCACAGAAAACGGAGCTCTGGCAGTTGCTAAAGAAATTGGCTACCCAGTTGCTATCAAACCAGTAGTCGGTCATAAAGGAATTGGCGTAACAGCAGATGTCCGGGAGCCCGATGAATTGCAGGCGGCTTTTAAAAGAGCAGTTAAGGCCATTCCCGAAACAGACCCGGTACGAGTAATTGTGGAAAACAGCATCAAAGGATCGGATTTTAGGCTGCTGTGCGTTGACGGCAAATTTGTTTCTGCAACTGAACGCCGGCCCGCTTCGGTAACAGGTGATGGCGACTCAACAATTCGCGAATTGATCCGCCGTGAAAACCGCAAACCAGAACGTTTGGATACGCCAACTTCGGCGATGAGCAAAATTCAGTCCGACGAAGCGATGGAAATGTATCTGGAAGAACAAGGGCTGTCATTGGATAGTGTGCTAAGTCGCGATCGCACTGTGTTTCTACGCAAAGTCGCTAATCTTTCCGCAGGCGGTGTCAGCATCGACGCTACCCGCACTATTCACCCGGATAACATTGTTTTGGCTCAAGATATCGCCCTACATTTTCGGTTAACTTGTTTGGGGATTGATGTGGTAACAGAAACTCTCGCCAAATCTTGGAAAACAGGTAATTTTGGGATTATCGAGATCAATGCCGCGCCGGGAATTTTTATGCACCTCAACCCCGCTGTCGGCGAAGGCGTTGATGTGCCTTCCCATATTATCGAAACTTTCTTTGACTCCGGAAAATCCGCCAGGATTCCGATTATTACTTTCAACAGAATTTCGGTACACGACCTACAAGAAACTATCGACCATATTCTGTTGCAGCATCCCGATTGGACAATCGGTGCTGTTTGTCGCGGGGGACTTTTTGTTAACCGTTCTGAAAAAGTTTTGAATAAGAATTACCATCTGAACTTGCAAAGTTTGCTCCGGAATCCCAAGCTAGATTTGTTAATTGCTGAATATCCCGAAGATATTTTGGAAGCTGAGGGAATGTTTTATCGGGGCAGCAATATGGTGGTGCTGGACAATCCGGGAGAAACTGAGATGATGTTGGTCAGAGAAAGCACTGATGACGATACTGTTGTGGTGAGGGAAGGAAGTAGTATTTCTATTCGCCGCCAGGGATTGATCGAACAGTATACTCTGGGGGATGATGAACCGTTTACACGGGTTTATTTGAAGGAAATAGGGACTGTTTTGTAAGCTGTTCCAAAATTAAGTTGGCTTTGTAGGGTGGGTATTGATTACCCGCCCCACCAGATCAAGGTTTTTTCTCGTTCCCAAGTTCTTCCAGGGCAGGAACTTGGGAGCGCCCAGATGGGAACTCGCTTCGTTACACTTAGTTACAATTGGTTTCAATTCCTCAGTCGTGGATGCACTATTCGTTAAAACCCGGTTTCTTCCCAACTTCTAGTTACCACACCAATATTTTCGGAGAAATTGGGTTTCTCAAGGTAAGTTCTATTTCTGCGATCATAAGTTTTTAGACAATCTCGTTTCTGCGCTGTCCTTCGTGCTATCAAGGAATTTTACAAGTCTTTAAAAAATTGCACTTCGGTAGCAGAAGGTGTGGAAATATGAATTTTGCGAGCAACTGGTTTAATTCGCTGACCGAAAGTTTACTGTCGCATCGTCGTTACATTCCAGCAGCCTTGACTCTTTGCACAGGTACGAGTTTGTCATTGGCAGCCGCAGCAGTCGTGTGGGATTCGGAAAACGAACGAATGCAAGCTGAATTTCATCAGCAAGCCGATCGCCTGAATGCGGCATTGCAACAAAGCATCAATAAAAATTTAGAAGTTCTGTACTCACTTGAAGGATTCTACAGGGCATCTACTGAAGTTACCCGACAAGATTTTAAGCAATTCGCTCAACCTGCACTTGCCCGAAATACTGCTATACATTCTGTTAACTGGATTCGGCGCGTGCCGGCCGCCCAAAAAGCAGCTTACGAACGGACAATTCGAGCCGAAGATTTTCCGGCATTTCAAATTTACGAACGAACTCCTGACAAAAAGCAGGTCAAACCAAAAGCGCGATCGGAATACTTTCCCATTATTTACAGAGAAGCATTAGAAGAAGATAACAAAGCGATCGGTTTTGATGTTGCCTCCAGCCCCGAACGCAAAGCAGCTTTAGAGAAATCGGTGAATACCGGGAAAATAGGCGCTTCCGCGCGGATTAGATTAGTCAGCAACAATCAACCGGGATTGCAAGTATTTCTACCAGTACGCCGCCGCACAAATTCTCTAGATAACTCGGTCAACGGACGCCAAAACCTAATGGGAGTTATTGCGGGTCTGTTTCAGATCACCAGTATGGTCGATTCCTCTTTAGAATCGCTAAATTTAGACAAGATTAATTTTTACCTCTATGATAACTCTGCTATAGAGAAAGAACGCTTTCTGGTGCGCTACGACTCACAAGATAAGCAGTTGATAGATAACCCAAAAAACGAAAAGCCAGAGTTAGCTAATTTGCGGGGAAAAATCTGTCAATATCCGAGTGCTTGCACTCGCCTATTTAACGTAGCAGACCGCCAGTGGAAGCTGCTAGTTTTGCCTGGGAAGGGGTACCAGAGTATGAGGACGCATCAGGGTTCGCTGGCAATTGGTGCGATCGGGCTATTGATGACTGGCAGCTTGACGATTTACCTGTTGATGTCTCTAGAACGTACTGCAAAAGTAGAACAGCAAGTGTACGATCGCACAATTCAACTAAAAGATCGCACCGCTGAACTAGAAACGGCACTAAAAAATTTGCAGGAAGCTCAATTTAAACTAATCCAAACTGAAAAAATGTCAAGCTTGGGGCAGTTGGTGGCGGGAGTTGCCCACGAAATTAACAATCCTGTCAACTTCATCTCTGGCAACCTGATCCATACAGGCGCATATACTCGAGACTTGCTGGAACTTGTGGAAATATATCAGCAGCAATATCCCAACCCAACGCCCGAAGTGCAAGCGAAACTAAAAGATATTGATTTGGAGTTTATCAGTGAAGACTTGCCTAAAATCCTACAATCTATGAACATGGGAGCTGAACGGATCAGCAATATCGTGCTTTCTCTGCGGAATTTTTCGCGCTTGGATGAAGCTGAAATGAAGTCGGTTGACATTCACCAAGGCATTGACAGCACCTTGATGATTTTGGATAGTAAGCTGAAACCCCAACCTGGTTTTCCGGGCATTGAAGTCATCAAAGAATACGGAAACTTGCCCTTAGTGGAGTGCTGGGCGGGACAATTAAATCAGGTATTTATGAATGTTTTGAGCAATGCCATTGATGTTTTACATGAAGAAAAGAGTTACATTTTACCAAATGGTAAAAATCCCTATGATGCGACTTTTTTACCTAGGATTCGGATTCGTACTGAACTTTTAAATCCTAATTGTGTATGCGTGCGAATTGCTGACAATGGAGCGGGCATGACGGAGAATGTAAAAAAACGTTTGTTCGATCCGTTTTTTACTACGAAGCCTGTAGGCAAAGGTACGGGCTTGGGATTGTCGATCGGCTATCAAATAGTGGAAAAACATAAAGGTTCGCTCAGGTGCGTATCGGCTCCGGGAGAGGGAAGTGAATTCTGGATTGAGGTGCCGGTGCGGCAACAGTCTAAGCAGTCTGTTTCTAAGGTTTCACCTGCGGTAGGTGCCAGTTGGAATTAGCGGGAGAAATCTCGCTTCTAGCTGAGTCTTACTGGGAGCATCTCATATCAATTCCGGTTGCACCGTCCGTGATTATTGACTGTTGACTGTAGAAGGAGGGGGGGGAAAACTCAATGGTTGAGTGTTAACTAGACCTCTTGCAAAATAATTTTATGCTATAATGAAGGGTTTGGCTGAAGTGGAGCAGATTGCAGGTTATAGCTA
>NZ_JAUBQH010000109.1:0-7545 GCF_036701145.1 Microcoleus sp. Pol17C6 | reverse complement strand
GGCGGGGTACGACCATACATTTTAACTATTTGATGACTTCAGGAATATTATACTAGGGCTAAAGTGATGAAAGAGCGCTATAAAGCAATTGTTTCAGAGGCGGGAATAGTAGCTAGTTTCGATCAAAATAATATGATTATTGATTGGGCAAATCAACAACCACTAGCAAACCCAGTAACTTGTCTAGGTGATGGACATGATGGAGTCTGGAATATATTCAAGGAAATTAGTTGTGAACAGGACAGGAGAGAAATCTTAGATTGGTATCATCTGAATGAAAATCTTCAGAAGGTGGGTGGTTCAATGAAGCGGTTAAAGCAAGCCGAAACATATTTATGGCAAGGAAATGTCCCCAGTGCAATAGCACTATTCACAAAGTTAAAGAAAAAACCAGCAATTAACTTCTGTAAATATTTAGAAAAGCATCAAGAAAGAATTATTAATTATGAAGTTTTTCAGAGAGACGGGATTTGTTCAATTGGCTCTGGCGCAGTAGAATCAGGAATTAAGCAAATAGCTAGACGGATTAAAATATCTGGAGCAAGTTGGAAATCAGAACATGTTGGACAGGTATTAGCTCATCGATGTGCTTACTTAAACGGCTTAATTGGTAAATCACGAAAAGCTGCTTAAGTATTTTTACTCATCACAAAAGTGACACGCTCCCGGCAGACGGCAGACAGGCAACAGATTGAAGCAAAAGGATAAGAAATAAGTTCGCCATGTCCTACTCCTACTCGATGCAGGGTTTATCAGTAAGCCCTATTGACCTGACTGGGTTGTAGCCCAACATTCGGTAATAGAACCCCTGCTGGGTAAGGAGTTCGGCGTGAGTGCCAGACTCCTTAATCTCGCCCTCTTGCATCACAAAAATCAGATCGCAGTCTACAGCAGTTTCGAGTCGGTGCGTGACCAAGATAATGGTTCTTTTGCGACGTAGACGTTGCAGAGTCTCTAGTACCCACTGCTCGTGCTTCAAATCCAGCGCATTTGTGGGTTCGTCGAGGATCAGTATGGGAGCCTTAGTGACGATCGCCCGCGCAATAGCTAGCCGCTGTCGCTGTCCGCCCGATAGGTTCTGACCGCCCTCAGCGATTAAAGTATCATACTGCTCCGGCAAGGTTTCGATGAACTCGGCGGCCCCAGATTCAACTGCCGCCTCCCGAATATCGGAGAGCAGAGCGTCCGGGCGGCCGTAGGCGATATTCTCTGCGATCGTTCCGGGGAAAAGTGGGCTGCCTTGCGAGACGAGCGCCATGTGTTTGCGGACATCGGCAATTTTAAGGGTGCGGAGGTCAAAGCCGTCGAGGAGGACGCTGCCCGATGTCGGGTCGTAGAAGCGCGGCAAAAGATTGAGCAGCGTACTCTTTCCCGTCCCGCTAGGGCCCAAAAACGCCACCATCTGACCCGGCTCGATACTAGCACTGATGTTCCGCAAGACGGGTTGCCCAGAGTTGTACTCGAAACTCACCTCGGCAAGTGCTAGTGTGCGGGGATAAACGGGAAGCGATCGCGCATCAGGCTCATCTTTTATGGCAGGCGGCTCGTCAATAACAGTAAAGACGCGATCGCATGAAGCTACAAATGTCTGGATCTTAGTAGTGAACCCCAACACCCAACCTATCGGGTCCCAGAACTGCCCCAGGTACGCCATGAATACGAGCAAATCGCCGATGCTCACGCCGTTCGGCACCGGACGCAAGAACTGGTCGCGATAAACTAGGTATCCGCCGTAGCCTAAGATTACCCCGCTTCCCAAGGCGAAGACTACCTGAACCGCTAGCGGATAGAGGTTCTCTTGCCAATTGAGTCGCATGGATGCCTTGACACTGCGTTCGACCGCCTGCCCGAAGCGCCGCGACTCGGTTGCTTCTCGACCGAAGGATTGGATTAGCCCGATCGACTCTATAGCTTGCTGCATGGTTGAGGTCATCACCGCATCGGTCTGCTTCGACTCCAGGGCTCGACTTCTAATCCTTCCCTCGAAGTACCAATTCGCCAGTATTAGAAGCGGAGTGAACGAAAGCGCAAACACGGTGAGAAGGACGTGGCGCGACAGCATGATCCAGATCATCGCCGTCAGCGTCACCGATGCGGCGGTGGAACCGATGAGCGTATCGATCACCCCCCAGGGGCCGAGGCTGTCGTAGCTCAACCGATAGATTGCGTCACCCTGCGATCGGGAGCCGTGCCAGCCGAGACTCAGCGCCTGCATTTTGTCGTAGAGTTCGGTACGAACGCGCAAGGTTCCGTTGTACTGGATGCGGTAGTTCAACATCCTACGGAGCATAAAAACGGTCTCGCTCAGGATTCTAATAATCATCGCGACGAATGCCATTCCGAAAATTCGGTTCAGTGTGCTTTCACCGAACGGGGCAAGAAACAGCGTATGAATCCAGTTGGACTTCGGAGTTGGTGACAAAACCGTATCGACTAGAATCGCTATCGGCCAGGCGTTGAGAAGGTTGAAAAGCACCGATGCTCCGATCAAAAGCAAGAGCGTGACGATCAGCCATAAGTCTTTGCGGAAGTAGGAAATAGAGCGCAGGACGATCCGCACCAACCAATGTTGGTTAATTAACGGCATCACCATTTTTGGTGAATTCTTCTGGCTCTTTAAACGTGCTTTGAATGGAAAATTCATGGATGTGCTGAATGCCTCTAAGTAAGACAATGCACCAATTAGCAAGTTTCACCCCAGTCAGAGAAGCTAGAAATTAACTTTGGGTTTTAACCCCTGTTGTCAAACAGGGCAGATGGAATGTGAGATTATTGACTGGTGCAAGATGTAAGTATAGTTTCGTTGTTTAAGCGTAGCTAGATAGAAAGCGAAAGCGCGCATACTTCCTGGTGTGATGCGTCAGCGTTGCTTTGCCGAAAACGGTCGCAAAGTTGAGATTTTCTCAACTGTTCTAGCGGAACTTCCCCCCTGTGGTCGATCGCATCCAAGCAAAAACCCCATCAGTCAGGCAATAGGGCTAACGCCCTCGCCCAATAGATAACTACAATATTAGGAAACCTTCAGTAAATCCAAAGCTCTCTGTTGCAAAGGAGCCGGCATCGTCAGCTTGTCGAAACTAACTGAAACCAGACGCAATTTAGGCTATACTCGATTTTGAGCGATTGTCGATAAATTTGTTATTAACGTCCGAAAAATGTAAAGTGGAAAACTCTCAGAAGTACATTTTGTTGAAGCTTTCCGTTTTGCGGGAGTGGATGACTTAACTGGAACAAGCACTGACCCTGAATCAGAAGCATTCAACCACTCCTCATCCTCGAACAACGACGGACGGTAATCGTTGACACATATGCTCTTCTAAGTAATAAGCTAACACACATAAAAACAGGTGTGCAAGTACCACCATTCGTTGTATCGTTCGCAACAACACCCACAGCATCACTAATAGGGGAAACACTACCCACACAACCAACACAGGAAACTGCATTGCCAACTGCAACACCACCGGGGCCGGAAGCATTAGCATCAGAACCAGTTTCCATTCAATCAAAGGAGCCTAGCCTGATGAGCAAGCTGCAAGCAGTGGATAAAGAAGCGACAATTAGGTTTACGGTGGATATGTCCGTCGGGAGAATACCGTAAACTGTCGATATTGGCAGCCAGGAGGGGGCGCAAGAAAGTTGACTAGAGTGCGGGTGGTTAGTGCCAAAGATGTAATGATAGGAAAGTAGAGTTTCTTGTTGGTGTTTTCTAATCCTGCCTGCTTGCCCAACCTGTACGTCATGCCAAACGGTCAAAAATGGTCGCATCCACAACGGTAAACAACGGTTTAAATGCCATGAATGTGGGCGACAGTTGGCCGGGAGCATCCGCAGAAAAAAGTAATTGATTCAGCTTGCGCGTGAACTGATTGATATATTGTTGCTAGAACGGATTTCCCTAGCTGGAATTGCTCGTGCCACGCAGGTATCTGAGCAGTGGTTGCTTTCGCTACGTCAATCAGAAATATGCCCTGGTGTCTGGCAAAGTTCAGGTGGCACAAAAAAAAAGGGGAGACCTTATCCTTTTCTAAGTCCTGGGAAAATCACATTAGTGCCATTTGGTATTTCATTCATCACTACAACACATCATTACTTGTTTACCACTACCTAAAAAACAATGATTAAAATCTTACACCTTTCAGACATTCACATGGGCAGCGGCTTTTCCCACGGGCGAATTAATCCAGAAACTGGTTTAAATACGCGGCTGGAAGACTTCGCGGCGACGCTGAGCAAATGTATGGACAGAGCAATTTCTGAACCCGTAGATTTAGTCATATTCGGCGGCGATGCTTTCCCGGATTCGACGCCTCCACCGTTTGTTAAAGAGGCTTTTGCTTGCCAATTCAGCCGTTTGGTAGACGCGCAAATTCCAACGGTTTTGCTAGTAGGAAATCACGACCAACATTCTCAGGGACAAGGCGGCGCGAGTTTGGGGATATATCGGACTTTGGGGATACCTAAGTTTATTGTAGGCGATCGCCTGGACACTCACCTCATTCAAACCCGCAGCGGACCCGTACAGGTGGTAACATTACCTTGGTTGACTCGATCGACCTTAATGACACGTGCCGAGACTGAAAACCTTTCTATGGGCGATGTTAACCAATTATTAACCGAAAAACTGACGATCGCAATGGAAGGCGAAATCCGCCGCCTCAATCCCGACATACCAACCGTACTTTTAGCGCACTTAATGGCAGATAAAGCAAGTCTGGGCGCCGAGCGTTTTTTAGCAGTTGGTAAAGGTTTTAACATTCCCGTTTCCATGCTAACTCGCCCTTGTTTTGATTACGTTGCTCTCGGCCACGTTCACAAGCACCAAAATCTCAATGCTTCCAACAATCCGCCAGTAATTTATCCCGGAAGTATCGAACGAGTTGATTTTAGCGAAGAGAAAGAAGATAAAGGTTTTGTGTTAGTTAATTTGGAACGGGGGAAAGCAGAGTGGGAATTTTGTACTTTGCCAGTGCGCGTGTTTCAGACTATTAAAGTGAATGTTGCAGAATCGGAAAACCCGCAAGCTGAGTTAGTTAAAGCTATTGGCAAGAAGGAAATCCAAGACGCGGTTGTGAGATTAATTTACCAATTGCGATCGGAACAATTAGATTTAATCGACAACGGAGAATTGCACACACTTCTGGGCGAAGCGCACAGCTACACAATCCAGCCGGAATTAGTCAGTCAGTTAGCAAGGCCGCGGTTGCCAGAATTGAATGCTAATAATAGTATAGAACCCTTAGAAGCTTTGAAAACTTATCTCGCAAGTCGCGACGATTTGAAAGATGTTGCGGAGAGTATGTTAGAGGCGGCACAGGGTTTATTGGGCGGCGCGGAGGAAGTTTTGGTTGAATTTTAGTCAAGAATCGCCCATCTAATTACAAAATGATTTTGCTGCCCAATATTGTAGGGTGGGCATCCTGCCCGCCCTAAATATACTATTTAACTCCCAAAAATCTCACCCACCGCCAACCGAGTTCCATTCGCAAAATCCACCCCAGACTGCACCTTTTTCCCCGCCAACTGCACCTCCCGCAACAATAATAAACCATCACCCGTTTGCACGATCGCCCCCAACCCCTTCACAACCTTGACAACTTCCCCATTCGCGCCCGACAACTGATCCAAAACAGGCCATTCGCGTTCCAAAACTCTCAAATCCGCTGGCATTTGCAGCCAATATTCGGGCCCGACGGGCACAGTAGCTATCACCTTCAGAGAATTGCCACGAAAAGTCGTCGTGCAATCCGGGAAAAAGCCCCTAACTTGATTGTGAAGGGCGATCGCACTTTTCGACCAATCCAGCACATAATCCGCACTCTTAATCATCGGTGCGTAAGTCGCCTCAGCATCATTTTGAACAACAGCTTCAATTTGGTTGTCCCTCAATTTCACCAAAGTTTCCACCAACAAATCCGCCCCAACTTCTGCCAACCTATCCGCCAAAGAATCAGCATTATCCAACAGCGAAATACCAGCAAAAGCCTTCAATAGCATCGCCCCAGTATCCATCCCAGCATCCATCAGCATAGTAGTAATTCCTGTTGTCTTTTCCCCGTCAAAAAGACAGCGTTGAATCGGTGCTGCACCGCGATACTTCGGCAAAATTGAACCGTGAACGTTAACGCAAGCCAAACTAGGAATATCCAGAATTTCTTGAGAAAGAATTTGGCCATAAGCCACCACCACAAATATATCCGCCTCCGCTTCCCGCAATTTGGCAATTGTTTCCGCATCCTTCTTAATTCGGCGCGGCTGCCAAACCGGGAGACTATGATTTAAAGCCACATCTTTTACAGGTGAAGGCATCAATTGATTCCCTCTTCCCCGGCGTTTGTCCGGCTGAGTCACCACACCCACAACCTCAAATTCTGGGTGACTCAGCAAACTGGATAAAGTAGGAACAGCAAAATCGGGAGTGCCAAAAAAGACAATTTTCATAGATTGTTCGTTATTAGTAAGTAGTCGTCAGTCATTACTCATTAGTCATCAAGTAGGTAATGGCAAAAAACCCTAGTATATTATAGAGACTATTCAGCGCGTAGCAGCTATGATACAAGCTAGTTTATGAGTGTTTTCACCATCCGACTCATGTAAGGTTTATTTGTCAGATCAAATAATGGTAGTTTGCTCCTAGATTATACACTTCGACAAGAGTTCCGAGTTGTGCGATCGGCTAAAAAAAACTCGATTGATACTCAGGTGCAGCCCAACTCGAACGCTCAAAAGCAATGGGTTTAATAGACGCAACAACATTTGCATCCATTCTTCCCAAGTTAACTATAACTGTTCTACCCTAAGAATTATCATCTAATCTACCTTGGTCACTGCTAATCTCAATCCTATCATATCTCCTCGAACATGGAAAAACAGTCAAATCTTCTGCTTAAACTCAGCCGCAGCTTATTTGCCGACACCGCCGAACAAGAAAAGTTTATTCATGCCGTCACCAATCCCCAAGCCTTTAATCCTGCTATCTTGTGGGTGCAACCAAAACCACCAAAAAACCCATTTGATATCGAAATTCCCGTTTTTTGGCAACCGCACTTTGTAGATAGACTAGCCTTAGAATACCAACCGGGAAAACATTCCTTACATCAAGCTCGACATTACTACTGTCTCGACTTTTTCTCAATCTTCGCCGCCTCCACATTGTTAACAATATCCCAGTCAATAAAACTAATTTTAGATATGTGCGCGCCCCCCGGAGGAAAAAGTATATTTGCCTGGAAAACCTTAAAGCTAGAATTTCTGTTGTGCAACGAAGCCATAGGCAAACGCATGGGAAGGCTGAACTCTAATTTAAGACGCTGCCAAATTAACTCATCCGCCGCCACCAATGCCGATTCAAAAATACTTGCCGAAAAGATGCCACAAACGGCTAATTTAGTAATAGTAGATGCTCCTTGTACTGGTCAATCACTCTTAGCAAAAGGAGACAAAGCACCCGGCTGCTTTCATCATGTCACCTGACGGGGTGACAGGTTGCCTGAAAATCATACAGTCCGGCAATCCTAGACAAATCGCCTAGAAAAATATAGGGTA
>NZ_JAUBQH010000013.1:0-119348 GCF_036701145.1 Microcoleus sp. Pol17C6 | reverse complement strand
TCTTCAAAAATGGTTCGTGGAAATTTTCGCTAAACCCACATAGCTGTTGGATCATTTTTTTTGTGGAGGTCTCTTATCTATCTCAGTGATGTTAGGGTAGATTCCTGGGTTTCAATCCCTGATAGGGTTTTAGGTTTTTTCCGGCGCCATCGGATCGCACAAACACTGCGGCAGTTCCTACGTTTCAATCCCTGATAGGGTTTTAGGTTTTTTCCGGCTGTCCTGTCTTCGCGGATAATTGCGACACTCAGATGTTTCAATCCCTGATAGGGTTTTAGGTTTTTTCCGGCTCGGCTAGCTTTTCTCGGAGGCGATCGGCATTCGTTTCAATCCCTGATAGGGTTTTAGGTTTTTTCCGGCTGAATTTTGGGGTTACAATGGCGGCTGTGGCTCCGAGTTTCAATCCCTGATAGGGTTTTAGGTTTTTTCCGGCAGGGAAGTGAGCCAAGAACCGCCTGTGTCACAAGTTTCAATCCCTGATAGGGTTTTAGGTTTTTTCCGGCTCTTAAGTGCAATAATTTCGTCATTTAAGCTTGAGTTTCAATCCCTGATAGGGTTTTAGGTTTTTTCCGGCTAGAGAGCGAGCCGTTGTATTGATTGTCAGTGTCGATGTTTCAATCCCTGATAGGGTTTTAGGTTTTTTCCGGCACATTCAAATCGGAGCAAAATAATGGGCATGATGTTTCAATCCCTGATAGGGTTTTAGGTTTTTTCCGGCATTTTACAAACAAGTGAATGAGGACGCGCAAAATCGTTTCAATCCCTGATAGGGTTTTAGGTTTTTTCCGGCCGCCTAAGACGAATAGACTACTACACTGATGGCCGTTTCAATCCCTGATAGGGTTTTAGGTTTTTTCCGGCATATCTGGTATACTTAAAAGCTTTTATTTACTGTGTTTCAATCCCTGATAGGGTTTTAGGTTTTTTCCGGCTCGCGAACTGCGATACATGGATGCCACGCGAAATAGGTTTCAATCCCTGATAGGGTTTTAGGTTTTTTCCGGCGCGCGATCGGGATTCAGTTTATAGCCGATGCCGCGTTTCAATCCCTGATAGGGTTTTAGGTTTTTTCCGGCAAAAATACACAGCAAAGAAGCGCCTCATGCTTTGTTTCAATCCCTGATAGGGTTTTAGGTTTTTTCCGGCTGCCCGTTCCAGAAGCCAGGGTGTATTTGGTTTTCAAGGTGCAGTTGCGTCGATCTAAAAGAAAAGTACCATTCCAGCCTTCGGCTTGTCAATACCCGAGTTTCCATACTCACTCCAAAACCTTATCCTGTAAAGCTTTCAGACTTTCCGTCAATCTTTTTTTCACACGAGGGGCATCAAACTCTTGCTGCACATGAGTTTGAGCCGACAAATTTGATACTCCGATTTTAACAGCTACCCATTGACGCAAACTCAGCAAAAAATATTGTGCGCTCAACGGGATCTACGCCACCAATACCTTCGATCTTAGTCTGACAGCAAGCGCACAGCGGAAAAAACAAAATACACTCTTCCTTGAGTTAGATGACTTTGTTCGGCGTGGCGATCGTAACTTAGACTTGAGTCCTAGCCTCCATCAATCTCCTCAACTGGTTCGATGACTTTGTTCGGCAGGGCGATCGTAACTTAGACTTGAGTCCTAGCCTCCATCAATCTCCTCAACTGGTTCGATGACTTTGTTCGGCGTGGCGATCGTAACTTACCATACTCAGTCTCACTCAATTGAGCACACTCAAACACACTGTACTACATCCACTGCCCATAAAGGGAAGCTCAAGGAAAAACCAACAACCTACCGCAATATAGCCCTAAAAGACTACTTAAAATTAGTAAAAAAAACACAACGATTCCGCCCACCAAAAAGCAAAGGGATTTAAAAACTACTCCGATATAGTAAAAAAAATTAGCTCATATTTAACAGCCAATCTAGTTAGACACTTATCTTAAAAATCTCACGAACTAGCCAGCTAAAATGTTCTCAACCATAGGCTTATCAAAATCTATATTTGAGCAAATCACCGACAAAAATTTATATTTAACCGATATTTTATCCCAATTAATTGCTAGGAGCGATCGACACCGACTTATTCAGAAAAACCTAAACTTTCAATAAATAGCGAATTTTCACCTGCAATATTTGCGGGATTTGCGCTTCGCGGTTCCGAAAAAGATTATTAGCGAATTGCCTAAAAAATCCCCAAATTAACTTAAAATCAGTAGAGTGGCATTTACCTTAAAACTCTCTATGACAAAAGCCGAAATTAGCACCAAAAACATCACAGTTCCTAACGGGGATTTGCAAATAGCTGCATACCTAGCCCAGCCAGCCTCCCCAGGGCAATTTCCCGCAGTTATCGTAATTCAAGAAATCTTTGGCGTCAACTCGCACATCCGCGAAGTTACTGAAAGAATAGCAAAAGAAGGATATGTGGCGATCGCCCCAGCCATTTACCAGCGTCAAGCCCCCGGCTTTGAAACCGGCTACACACCCGAAGCCATCCAAATCGGCAGAGAATACAAAGAAAAAACCACAGCTTCCGAACTTCTGGGCGATATCCAAGCCACCATCGATTACCTCAAAACTCTACCCTCTGTCAAACCAGAAGGTTTTGGCTGCATTGGTTTCTGCTTTGGAGGACACGTCGCCTACCTCGCCGCTACTTTGCCCGAAATCAAGGCTACAGCGTCGTTCTACGGCGCCGGTATCGCCACCCAAACCCCCGGGGGCGGAACCCCGACGATCGCCCGCACAGCAGACATTAAAGGCACTCTCTACGCCTTTTTTGGCACTCAAGACCCCAGCATTCCCTTAGAACAAGTTGACCAAATCGCCGCAGAATTGCAAAAACACAGTATTTCTCACCAAATTTTCCGCTACAATGCCGATCACGGCTTCTTCTGCGACCACCGCGGCAGTTACGACGCTACGGCAGCAGCCGACTCGTGGGTGCAGGTGAAGCAGCTATTTCATCAGCAACTTCAACCAGCTTAGAGAGTGGGAGATGGGGAGATAGGGAGATGGGGAGAGTGGGAAAATTTTTTCTACTGACGACTGCCAACTAAATTACTGACAACTGACAACTAAACTGACATGAATTCCAAATCTACAGGTTCTCAAAGCGCAAAAGCATCCTTTTCAATGGATGATTTTGCTAAAGCCCTCGAACAGCACAATTACGAGTTCCAGAAGGGACAAGTAGTGCGCGGCAAAGTGTTCGAGTACGACTCAAACGGCGCGTATGTTGATATCGGCGGCAAGTCTTCGGCTTTTTTGCCGATCGAAGAGGCTGCTTTGAGAACAGTAACGGATTTGTCGGAAGTGGTTCCGCTGGACGAGGAACGGGACTTTTTGATTATCCGCGAACAAGATGCAGATGGCCAAGTTACCTTGTCTCTGCGGCAGTTACAAATTCAGCAAGCTTGGGAAGATTTAATTGAATTGCAGGAAACCGGTAAAGTTCTTCAGGTGCGGGTTTCTGGGGCAAATAAGGGCGGCGTGACTGTAGATGTTCAGGGAATGCGCGGTTTTATTCCTCGATCGCACTTAGTGGAACGCGATAACCTAGAATCGCTGATCGGTCAATCTTTGAGCGTTAATTTTTTGGAGGTCGATCGCGAACGAGAAAAACTCGTACTTTCCCAGCGGATGGCCACTCAATCAAATGCCTTCAATCAGTTGCAAATCGGTCAGTTGGTGGAAGGAAAAGTCAGCAGCATCAAGCCTTTTGGTGTGTTTGTAGACTTGGAAGGAGTTAGCGGTTTGCTGCACATCAAGCAAGTTAGCCAAAAATATATTGATAACCTTGGAAAGGTCTTTACTCCCGGTCAACCCCTAAAAGCGATCGTGCTTGACCTCGATCAAGGTCGTGGCAGGATTTCTCTTTCTACTCGGGTACTGGAAAATTATCCCGGGGAAATGGTGGATAAAATGGCGGATGTTATGGATACCGCAGAAGAGCGATCGGAACGTGCTAGAAAGACTCTTTCTTAAGTCTTGATCTAATTGCCACCTCGACTTCTTAAAGAAGTCGGGGTGGTAAGAGTGCGATGGTTTTAGGTTTAATTAGGTTGATTTACTTATTTTGCATTTTACATCGGCTTCTTCTACCAGTTTCCAAAAATAACCCCACTATAGGCTAACTGCAAACCCCTATCCAGGATTTTAATACCTCTCGCCAACAAAAAAACAAATAGTCTTACTTCTTCCTTTGGCTATCTAACTTCATTTTAGCGTTAGTTATTTAACCCCATTAGCTACTACTCCCAATACTTTAAAATCGGCTACATTTAGTTGATCTAAAGCTTTGTTTACCAGACCGCGATCGGTTTTTTCTATTTTAACTATCAGCACTGTACCATCCGTTTGAGAAGCTAGTAAATGGCCGTCTGCTAAACCAATCAAAGGCGGCGTATCGTAAATGACTAAATCAAATAAGGCTAGGAATTGTTCCATTAAATAGTGCATCTTTCTCGAAGAAAGTAATTTAATTGGATCAGAGGGAATAGTACCTGCTGTAAGGACAAAAAGATTGTCATCATCTGGTAATCGCTGAATAGCCTCATTTAAGCTTAAATCAGAACTTAAAACATTACTTAAACCTTTCATATTTGATAAGCCAAGGTATGTGTGCAGTTGAGGCACACGCATATTAGCATCCACTAATAATACCCGTTTACCAACAGCAGAAGCAGTTTTAGCTAAATAAAGTGCTACAGTTGACTTACCCTCACCTTTAATGGTAGAAGTGATGGTTAAAGAAGTTATTGGGTGTTCCGCATTTAATAATTGAATATTGGTGTATAAGTAGTGAAATGCCTCGACCACAGGAAAATCTTTGTAATTGGAAACTATTATTCGTTTTAAGCTTGCACTGTTAGTATTTGAACTTACGCTACTGAATTGAGCGGGAACCCTTTCACCTCTACGAGATTTAATTTTCATCGCTTTGGCGATCGGAATGACTCCCAAAAGAGGGCGCTTAGTTGCTGATTTAATTTCTTCGGGAGTATGGAAAACAGTATTTAAAACTTCTACTAGGAAACCTATAGCAATGCCTAGTAAAGTGCTAATAACGAGCGCGATCGCTAGATGGCGACGGGTTGGTTTTTCTGTTACTGGGTAGAGATCACCTTTTTCGTTTGTGACTAATTGTGGTTTAGATATAATTTGCCAAGAGCCATCTATTTGACCAGCATCTAGTTGCAAAGTTTTTTGTTTTTCGATGAACAGTTTGAGATTCTCTTTAGCTAATTCTAGTTTTAATTGTATGTCATCATAGCGAAGTTGAGCTTGAGGCATTTGAGTGATTTTTGCTTGCAGTAAATTTTGGCTATTAGTTATCAATCGCTCGCGAGCTTCCAACTGTTCGAGTTGTGTTTTCATCTGAAAAATGACAGACTCAGCTTCTTTTTTCATTAAATCGTGCAAACTTTGCTGCTTTTCCCGCAAAGATTGAATGGGAAGACTATTTTCATAAAATTGAGTAGAGCTTAAAGCTAATTGCGACTCTATTTCATTTACTTTGCTAATTAAATTTTCATAAGACTTGGGGCTAATATCAACAATCCAACGATAATCGCCTGTTAAAGCTCTTTTATTGTAGCTTTCATATTGGTGCCTACTTTCTGCTAGTTGTACTTGCACTTCGAGGCGACGATTAGTTAAATTATCTAGCTGATCTGATAGGCTGCGGCTGCGTACTTCTGGTTGATTAAAGTTATACTGAACTCTTAACATTTGTAATTCTTGTTGCAATTTATCAACTTTCTGCTGGAGTGGTGGCATTTGTCGAGCGATAAAGTCAATACTTTGTTTGTTAACTCTTAAACGCTCTTTATCCATATATTCTAGGTAATATTTGGCAGTTTCATCCAGGACATATTGGATGCGCTTGGGGTCTCGATCGCGATAGCTAATATCTAGGAGTTTAGTACCACCCTGCTTCCCATCTCGCAAGAAAGTAACACGTTGGATGACCAAGCGACTACTGAGAGTTTTATAGTCAAACTTTGGATATTTTTTTTGCAACTTATTAACTAATGGTAGTAACACTTCTGGGCTTTTTAAAACCCGCGATAAACTTTGATAATCCACCGAAGAACCTTCTTCTGCTGATGATTTAATTTTGTTCAAGTCGGTGATGCCTAAACTGTTATTTTGAGCTTGAACAAAGAGCTTTGATAGCCGATCCTCAGCCGTAATGGGTTCGGCTAAAACTGTAAATTTTCCTTCATACTCACTAATAGAGTTTTTGGCAGCCCTGAGTACGAAACTACCGCTTAAAGTAGCTATGCTGGCCGCTACTATGCCCATCACCAGAAGGCGACGTTTGACGACAGCTAGTACCCAATTCATATCAAGAACTTGGTCATCCTCTGCTGGGGTACTAGCTAGGTAATTAGCGGAGGGAACAGATAAATATTGACCATTAAGGTCATTCTTGAGGGAAGACAACAGTTTTTTATCCATAGCAAAAATGTATGTTATTTAATTCCTAATTTCCGAATAGTCTGAGTAGCTCTATCAGTCGGGTGGGAACGAGAATTCCACCAATAATATTACTAACTGGTGAGAGAACAGTGTTAATGTTGTCTACAAAGATAGCAGTCCTCGAACGTGCCACTATAATTATGTCATTATCTTGAATCAGTGGGTTGCTTTGAGCGTCAATTCCTTGATTCAAATTAATTGATACTTCCGAGCGGGATATAGTGCCATTAGGATTCAGCCTGATCAGTTCCACATATCTAGAGTTAGCGCGATTTGGTCTGAAACCCCCCGCACTCATAATTGCTTGATTTAAGGTAGTATTAGGAGGTAATTTGAGTCCACCCGGAGTATTGACTTCTCCGATAACACTCACTTGCACAGTCCCTGGAGCAAAGCTAGCAGTAGCTAGAACCGAAACTTCTCCGGGGTCGATCGCGGTCGCTGTCGGCACAAAGATGATATCCCCTTCTTGTAGAATAGTATCTTGAGAGGTATCTTGTTCTTGCAAATATTGCCAGAGGTTAATAGTTCTAACTTGTTGTTTCCCACTTCTAGTATAACGTTGGAGTTGGATTTGGCGAATATCAGCGATTGATGTGATTCCACCAGCTAGTTGTAGAGCACGAATAATTGTCGGCTGTCCGTTGCTTCTTTGACCATTTTGGGTATCACCACCAATCGCTACATATCTACCGGGACGCTTCACCTCTCCGAATACTGAGACAGTACGGGGTTGCTCTGCGGGGATAGAAAAATTAGATTCACTAAGTTGATTTGTTTCTGCTAAATTAATTGTTTCTTGAGGAGGAACCAAGATTTGATCTCCATCTCGCAACGTGATATCTTGGCTGGTCTGACCAGTTTGTAAATAATCCCACAGATTATAAGTGATAGTTATTTCTTTGTTAGCCGTGAGCCGACGCCGCACAATTACTCGTCGAATATCAGCGCTAGCTCGAATACCCCCAGCTTTTTCTAAAGCTTGAGGAAGCGTGGGAAACTGAATAGATGGTCTAGTTCCACCTCCATTAGCTAGGGGCAATAAGTAGGAGCCAGGACGACTTATTTCACCTGATAACCAAATATTAAGCGGGCGGGCAGCTTGTAAGCTGATTGTAACTAAAGGTTTTTTCACAACCTGGCCATAAGCTCTAGTGATAACTTGGGCGGCCTGTTCTAAAGTTAATCCTTGAAGGGAAATACTACCAATAATGGGGATTTGAATAGCTCCCCCAGCGGGAATTTGATACTCCCCACTAAGCTGGGGCAGATCATAGATATCAATTCTAATATTGTCTCCACCACCTAGATAGTAGTCAGTATTAATACTTATTGCGGGGGCTGGCGACTGAGCGAGGTTGGTTTGAGGGTAGGAGAGAGTGACTACCAACGCCAGCAGTGGCAGTTGTAAAGCACGTAGAGTAAGCCATTTCATAGGTAGTAACAAATTTATGATAGAGGTAAAGCCATGAATGATATTTTAAGGGTGCCGATGTTTGCGTTGATGCTATTGTGTTTAACGCTGATCGTCTTTGTGACTATTTATATTTTAGCTGCACGCCATCCCAAATTGGGTGCCACATTAGAAAAGATTTTTGTGGGGATACTTTTTTTTACCATAACTGGTGGATCTGGTATCATAGCCATGCCCTTTACCAAACTCCATCCTAACGTTTTCTACAACGTAGAAACTACACCCCCAACGATGATTGCTCAAATTGCCATTTATGGGGGTATGATATTAATGCTATTTCCCCGTTTAACTAAAACTACCCAAAAAACTGTTTCTATGTGCATTAAGTGGATAGCAGGAGACATTTTTTTAGGTTTGTTTTTGTTAATTATGACTTTATCTGGCTTGTGGTCACAAACCCCTGAAATTACATTTAGGGCTATTGGTGCTATTTGGGGAATAACACTGGTTTCTATTTATGTAGGTAAAGTGTATAGTTGGTTAGAAATTTATGGATTATTGAGATGGCTAACTGGTTTATTAGCTTTGTGGTTACTTGTGAAAACCAATGCAGCGCCGGACGGTTGTTGGACAGGAGTTTTAGGTCATAAAAACCCTTTTTCTTTTCAAATGGCTAATACAGCTTCTTTATGGATTTTATATGCTTTTAAGGATCGCAAGTATCGATATTTATCATTATTTATAATTTTAATAGCTTTAGTAGGATTGCAAAAAGGTTGTAGTGGTGCTAGTCGGATTTTGACAGTGGTATTAATCAGTTTGTGGAGTTATTTAGCCCTCTTAAAAAAATTACCTGTAAAATGGGCTTTTCTCTGCTTTATCTTATTTTTGGTCGGTAGTGTAGGTATAAGTATTTTGGTATTAAATAATTTAGAGGCTATTATTGTGGATGGTTTGAAAAAAGATATGACTTTAACCGGTAGAACCGAGTTTTGGCCTTTAATTATTGAGCGAATTAATCAAAATAATCCCATATTTGGTTATGGAATAAAAGGATTTTGGCAGTGGTGGCGTAGATCGGAAAATCCCGCTTACGGAATTGTAGTAGCTAAAACTGGTTTTGTGCCACCCCACTCTCACAATGGTTTTATTGATATACTTTGCGAACTGGGTTGGGCCGGACTATTGTTGTTTATTGGGTCATTTTTTAATAATATATTTAGAGGTATAAAGTACCTAGTTAAAGGAAGTTTTCCAGAGTCGGGTTTGCCTTTGTATTTATTAACATTTATTCTAATGACCAATTTGACAGAGTCGGGACTATTGGGGGTTGGTACTTATTGGTCTTGGTATGTAGTTTTATCGGTAAAATTGAGCTTAGATAGGACAGCTAAGGAGAATCCACACTGATGAGGTCAGTATTTGGTCAGGCGTATTAGGAGAATCTTTAAACAGAATAGGCCTAGCCCCGACTTCTTTAAGAAGTCGGGGCTTTAACACCGATCGCATTTTACGTTTAATTAAGTGAGCTCACTTAATATGACTCGGAATTGTTTCACTCTCCACCGTTGCTGCCACTGGCCAAGAATTTTCCATCTCTACTGTTTGTTTCGGCTGATAAACTGCCAAGTCGAACCAGAAAGTCGTACCGACATTAACTTCGCTAACTAAATTAATTTTAGTGTGGTGCTTGTCAATAATGTTTCTGACAATAGAAAGACCTAATCCAGTTCCTTCTAAAGTGTGTACTCGGTTTTCTACCCGGAAAAAGCGCTCGAAGATAGCTTGTTGGTCTTCGGGATCTATGCCAATTCCAGTATCAGAAATTTCGATCCGCACTACCGGAAAATGTTTGGCATCCGGTGACAAGTTTTGGTTGACGGATTGACCGTCTTTGTGGGTGGACGCCTCCGACTCTAGCAAATACGCTCGAATGGCTACCTTGCCGCCGGACTGAGTAAATTTTAAGGCATTTCCTACTAAATTTGCAAATACTTGCAGCAGCAAATCGTAATGACCTAAAGCAGGCGGCAAATACGGGTCAACTTCTTGCTCTAATTCAATGCCTTTATCCTTAGCATTTAACTGATAAGTCCGCAGGGTTTGTTCCACAGCTTGCGGGAGGTCAACAGCTTCCAAGTGATAAACTCGGCAGGATTCCAGTCGGGACAAGTCTAATACGTCGTTAACTAAACGAGTTAGTCGATCCGTTTCTCGATTGGCAATTTCTAGGAATTCCCTGCGCTCACTTTCTAGAAGGTCTTCTCCGTACTCGTGGAGAGTCTCGATAAAAGATTTGATATTAAATAAAGGTGTTCTCAATTCGTGAGAAACATTGCTGATAAAATTGCTTTTAGCCTCATTGAGTTCTACTTCGCGAGTAATGTCCTGCACTGTCATTGCAATGCCTTTGAGACTTTCTCGGTAATTTCCAGAACCTTGATGCTTGGAGGTTTGCTCGTAGAAAGTACACTCTACAGCTACCGGGCGTTGTGGCTCGGTACAGGTATCTTCCTCATGGCGGATGCAGCTTTTGCACAGCGGTTCGGCACCGGGCGCTTTGTGCAGAATGACTGTAGTTAAAACAATCCGAATTGTACGGTTAACAGGTTCGCTCATCGAGATGCGAAATTCGCCGCCTTCGCGATCGCCCGCAGCTATTTCCTGCAACGGTCTCCCCAACTCCTGCTGCACTTCCGAAGGCAAAATGTTCAGAACATTTACTCCGATCGCGTTTTTACCTTCCCATCCAAAAATCCGCATCCCCGTCGGATTAACTAAAATCACTTGCAAATTTGCGTCTAATAAAAGTGCGCCATCAGCAATCGTTGAAACCAAAGTTTCTAACTTAGCTTTTTCCGCTGTCAGCTCTTCAATATTTTGTTCTTCATAACTTTCGAGTTTCTGGGCCATTTCATTAAAACTGCCGATCAACTCGCCCAATTCTCCCCCTAAAGGCAGGTCAACTCGCTGCTTAAAATTACCGCTGGCAATGTTTTTGACCCCAAAGACTAATTGTTTGATCGGCTGAGTAATTGTCAGGGCATTAAATACAGCTCCCAAAATTACCATCACCCAAATTGTGACAAATACTGCTAAAGTGACATCCCTAGTAAGATTTGAAGAGATAACTGCTGCCGGATTTGGGTTAATGCCGATCGCCAAAACTCCCAAATATTTGTCTTCATGAATTAACGGCACAAATACATCGGTAACTTCTCCATCCGGCGTCAAATGCTGCCGCACCAAAGGCAAAGAAGTTAAATTTCTCGCCTCAATATCGGCGAGAAAATTATCGGGAAGTTTGATCTGGCGGCGCAGTGTCAGGGAAGTCTCCACCTCGGATTCCGAAAAGGGTATCCCCAGGAAAATATCTCCCGCTTCGTCTGCGTAAAGCATATAGCGGACGCTGGAGGTGCTGCTGTAAAATTGGCGGGAAAAGCGGGCGACTTCGGAGCGATCGTTTTTGGCAATCAGCGGCGCCACATTTGCTGCCAACAGCAGGCCCAGGTCTCGGCCGTAACGAGTATCGTTAAGTCGGGCGTCTTGCTGGATAGTATTCACGGCCCAGAAGGTCAGGCCACTCATAATTAACGACACTACGAGGGTAGCAGCGGCCATCAGGCGAGTCTGGAGGGTAAAATCCGACCACCAGCGGGCAATAATTTCTCCGATTTTGTTTAGTATGGCCAGCATTTCACCAGTTCAATATTAAAAGCAAGATCAATTCAGTTGGCTCCCGATCGAATTTTCTGCTGCGACTTGTCCGCTACCGCCACCGCAGAGATACCAAACTTCATTGTTACATTTCTACATTGAGATTGCTTGGCTTTCGGATGGCGGCTGATGTCACAATTCCTAATTTTTATCGCCCAGAGCTCGGCGACCGATGTCCCGGCGGCAGTAGACCCCTTCAAATTGGATACAATCAACTGCTGCATAAGCTTTTGAGATAGCTTGTTCCAAAGTTTCTCCCGTCGCGGTGACACCCAAAACCCGGCCGCCGTCGCTCACCAACTGCTGCTGCTTCAACTGAGTGCCGGCGTGAAACACTTCTGCCCCTTTGGCTTCAGCTTCCTCGATACCTGTAATAACTTTGCCTTTTTGATAACTTCCAGGATAGCCCCCAGAAGCCAAAACTACGCAAACAGAGGCCCCCGACTTCCAGCGAATAGAATATTCACCGAGACGCTGCTGACAGCAGGCCAGCACCAAATCTTCTAAAGGAGTTTCCAGCAACGACAAAACCGCTTGAGTTTCGGGATCTCCGAAACGGCAGTTGAATTCTAAGACTTTGGGTTCTCCGTCGGGGGTAATCATTAAACCTGCGTAGAGTACACCCCGGTAGTCGATTTTGCGTTTTTGCAGTGCTGCGAGGGTGGGTTCGAGAATTTCTTCCTGAATCCTTTCCATGAGTTCCGGGGTGACGATGGGCGCTGGGGCGTAGGCTCCCATACCGCCGGTGTTGGCTCCCTTGTCGCCTTCGCCGATAGCTTTGTGGTCTTGGGCCGGCAGCAACGGTTCCACTGTGATGCCGTCGGTGAGGGCGAGAATCGAGACTTCTTGACCTGTTAAGAATTCTTCGACGACGACTCGGATGTTGTCGGTGCCGAATTCGCCTCGGAAAATGGTGTTGATGGCGCTGTGAGCCATTTTGACGGTGGTGGCAACGGTGACTCCTTTGCCTGATGCGAGTCCGTCTGCTTTGATGACTATTGGGGTGCCTTGTTCTAGAACGTATGCTTTTGCTGCTTCTGCGTCTGTAAATACGGCCGCTTTGGGTGTGGGGATGCCTGCTTCGAGCATCAATTCTTTAGCCCAGGATTTGCTGGATTCAATTTGGGCGCCGGCTTTGGTGGGACCGAAAATCATCATTTTTCGCTGTTGGAAATAGTCGGCGATGCCTAGCGATAGGGGCAATTCGGGGCCGACGATGACTAATCCGATGTTGTTGACCATCACAAAGCGTTCGATGCCTTGGAAGTCGTCGATGTTGAGCGACAGATTTTGACAGCCTTGGGTGGTAGCTGTGCCGCCGTTGCCCGGTACGCAGAATACTTGTTTAATCCGCGTAGATTCTAGCAGTTTTTTTGCGATCGCGTGTTCGCGACCTCCGTTTCCCACAACTAAAACTTTCACAGTATCCTCACCTATAAATTTTGTTCCCTGAATGTCTGATTTTCAGTGTTGGCATCTGTCTATCTGCTTTTTGCAGTGCTGTCAATTATGCCATGCTTGGCGCTAGGGAATTGCTAGATGTGGCACTTTTCTGGAGAAGTGGGGTTCGACGGCTGTTTCTCAATGGCTGCGAGCGTGCAATAATTAAAGACTTTAGCTGCCCAATTTTTATGGGTTCTGCCTCGATTTAATCACGCAATTAAAACTCTTTTCTGGCTTTTAACTCTGCAATTACTATAATTGATTCGGGGACAAATAGCGATAAGATAGGCAGGTTGACTCTGGGGAATTTTACTCACATGAAATCAAATCAAACCGCTGCGAGTTCGTCTGCCAAATTTAAGCGGGTGGGCGTTGTCGGCGGCGGCCAGCTAGCTTCGATGATGGGGGATGCTGCTAGTGCGCTGGGTATTGAATTGGTAGTGCAAACTCCCCATGCTAGTGACCCGGCAGTTTCTGTTGCTGCTGGTGCTGTTTTGGCGGCTGTGGATGATGTTTTGGCTACGGCTCAATTGGCTGCTGGCTGCGATGTTATTACTTTTGAAAATGAGTTTGTGGATTTGGATGGTTTGCGGCCGCTAGAACAGCAAGGTGTGTTATTTCAGCCGAGTTTGTCGTCGCTTTCTCCTTTGTTGGATAAGTACGTTCAGCGCTGTTATTTACAAGGTTTAGGTTTGCCAACTCCGAGGTTTTGGCAATGGGATTGCAGCGCGGATTTGCCCCCAGAATTGTTTAAGGAGGTGGCGATCGACTTTCCGGCAATTTCTGTTTCTGACAGCGTGCAGAGTGAAGGAGACTCGGATGCTGGATCGATCGACTTTCCCTTTGTCGTCAAAGTTCGCCGCCACGGTTATGACGGCCAAGGTACTTTTATTGTGAATGATCGAGGGAGTTTGGAGTCAATTCGTGCTAAACTCCAAGGTCAGTCTTTGCTGGTGGAAGAGTTTGTGCCATTCGATCGCGAGTTGGCTGTAATTGCAGCTCGATCGGCAAATGGCGAAATTGCGATTTATCCGATAGTGGAAACTCAGCAGCAAAATCAGGTTTGTCATCTGGTGATTGCGCCCGCTGATATTAGTTTAGATGTGAAAACTGAAGCTTGTGCGATCACCCGCACTCTCCTCAACAGCTTAGAAGCTGTCGGCGTATTCGGCATTGAATTATTTTTAACCGCTGATAATAAGCTGTTAGTCAATGAAATTGCACCCCGCACCCACAACTCGGGACATTTTACCATCGATGCCTGCGAAACTTCACAATTTGAACAGCATTTGCGCGCAGTTTGTCAACTGCCTTTAGGTAATTCGGCTCTGAAATGTGCAGGCGCTGTCATGGTAAATTTGCTAGGCTACGAGTCTGCCGAGTCCGATTATTTAGCAAAAAGAAAACAACTGGCACAAATTAGCGGTGCTTTTGTACATTGGTATGGTAAGAAAGAATCGCGTCCCGGCCGCAAACTCGGTCACGTTACAGTTGTGCTTGACGCGGACTTGGTGGCTCAGGGGCGATCGTCAGCAGAGGATCTCGCTCAAACCGTTGAATCTATCTGGTATGCAAGTTAAATTGCTCGAAGCTTGCCAAAATCTGGTTAGTTGGTATATATTAAATAAAGGTTCTACTGCGACGTTGGTGACTGCCAATAATGTTTTTTTGATCTATAACTCTTAACTCTCGGGAATCAAGATGTTTGGACAGCAGTAAACTGGGCTTGTACCCAGAAACTTTAAGTCCGAGCCAACGGTACCCACCTGGTAAAATACCAGGTCAAAAGCTGAGGTAAGACGGCGTTGCGGGGAGCCATTAAAATTTAGATTGAGATAGGCGCTGTGAAATATAGCTAGCCTATTTTTTTTTGAGATAAACGCTTTTACTCATACTTGGAGTTTAGGTGCGATTCGTTTAGTCGAGCGCGACCTGATAAGGTTGTTTAGTATGGAAAGACCACTTTCCTAGCGGATTCACACCCGCTACTCCTACGTAAAAGACTTCATTTGAAGTCCGGTCACGCCTCAAGTAAGCAATGAACGAGATGGAATGCAGACCACGAAAGTAACCGAAACTGGTAGCCTAAAGCGGTAAGCGTGCAAGGAGAATCCTCCAACAGTGAACGCCAGTGAACTATCATTTTAAACTGCGTTATACGAAAAAGAGCCAAATCAGGCTGACAAGCTCTGACCAAAAGGTACAGCGTATTTCAGGTGTATGAAATACAGTAGCAGCAACTTGTAAACCAGTTTTTGAAGTGCTGGGTATTGACCAAATCAAGCCCCGTAGCAAGTATTACGTCAAGCATCATGGTAGTTGGGTAGTCCTGCATAGTCAGGAGTACCTGTTATAATTTACTTCTTCAATCTGCCTTAACTTTTAGCTTATAAAATGTCCCAGGTGCAATTCTCAATATATTGTGAAAAATGGTCACACTCACACTGATAAACAAAACTTTAAATGTCGAGATTGTGACAGACAATTTGTCATGGCTCCCAGACATCAGCAGATTTCGGAAGAAACAAGAGAATTGAGAGATAGACTTTATTAGAAAAGATATCTCTGGCTGGGATTGTTAGGGCGACGGGGGTTTCACAAAGGTGGCTACAATACTATGTTAATGAAAAATTAGGAGCCGTCAAAAGACAAGTGGAAGTGAAATAAAAAAAAAGGGGGAAGCTAACAATTCAAGGCGATGAAATGTGCTCATTGGTAGGAAATAAGGGTAATAAGCAGTGGATTTGGCTAGCAATTGATGTCTTGACTAAAGAAATTGTAGGAGTATACATTGGCAAAAGAGATAAAGATGGTGCTCGATGACTTGGGAATTTAATGCCTGCAGTCTATCGTCAATCTGCTGTCAGTTATACACACTTTTGTCCTTTCTGAGGAAATAGTTTTTCCTAAAAAAAAGACAGAGAGCAGTAGGAAAGCATACTGGTCAGACAAACTATATAGAAAGATTTAATAATACCATGAGACAAAGAATATCTCGATTGGCAAGAAAAACCCTTTCATTTTCTAAAAAACTCTCCAATAATATAAACAGCTATTTGGTATTTTATTCCTAGCTATAACGCCAATTTATTTATTAAATAAAACCCTTAATTATCATGACTATGCAGGACTACCACCGCACAGCAGCCGACAATACAGTTTCTACCGTTTGGGTTTTGAGCCAATACAGAACTTGGAGTTTTTCGTGGAGAGTCACATCTTTCTCTTTCCTCAGAATATCTCTCACCTCTTCTGCTGTTTCCCGAATTTGAATCTTGACACAAGACTGACATTATTCTTCCTGATATTTGGGTAATAAATTACAACAATGACACATACTAACTGTAACTCTATTTTGAGAAATTAGTATTACATTCGCCCGGTATAAAGTGGGTAAGAAACTCATCTCATCTTCAAAATCTTCTCAGCAGCAACTTCAGATACCGGCATCACCGATAACCGATTGCCTTTCCTCACCACCAAAATCTCATCAGCACTAAACTTTTGTTTCAGTTCATCCAAAGATATTAACTTAGCAAATTCCTCAACAAACTCAACTCTCACAGTTTGCCAGCGAGGTGCACCAAACTGCGATTTAGCATCATAATATTCGCTATTCATATCAAACTGAGTTGGGTCAGCAATTCCTGTTTCAACGACGCGCACTAAGCCGACAATTCCGGGTATTTTAGTATTAGAATGGTAAAAAAATACTAAATCTCCCAGACTCATTTCTCTCATAAAATTGCGAGCTTGATAGTTGCGAACGCCATCCCAAAGGGAAGTGCGATCGTGCTTCAAATTCGCAATACTATAAACATCTGGTTCCGACTTCATTAGCCAATAATTCATACAATCTATTCGCTTGGGTTAGCCAAATATTCTTGAATATTATCTAAACACTGCTGCATAGCTTTTTGCATAAAAACCCGAACAAGCAACAACCCAAGCGGATAGAATACCGGAGAAGTTAGGATAAAATAAAACTCCCAATCAATCCGAGTTCCCTTGGCTGTAGCAGTGAAATTCCAATCTCCGCCACCAGACTCAATGAGTAGAGAAATCGGAAACTTAAACCCTCTAACCAGTCGGTAGGTTTGTCTTTCTGGCTTTTTGAAAGTAATGATTTCTTCATCAATCACCGAAGTATCGGAATTTTCTATCCGCCGTACCCCGCCTTCACGCATCTCTCCACCATCTGCCATCTCAGCTTTAATAATTGCTGGAATTGGGCCATATCCGCGAAAGACTTTGGGCAGATTTGACAGCGACGTAACAAAATCAAAGACTACTTCAGGCGATGCAGCAATTTCTACTAATGCGTGGGTTTTAACTAACATTTATTCCTCCCCCATCTGATTGGATAATGAACTGTGAGTTAAAAACGCGGAATGTTAATCATAAAATATCCTTCCGCTTCTGCAACCACAGAGTCAACATCAAATAAACGAAAATATGCACGCACAAAATACCCCAGTTTAAACTCAAATTCTCCCAGGTTGGATCGTAAACAGGAGTAGGCTCAAACGGCTGAGGAAGCGTACTCCCGTCCGGTAATGTAGTAGGCGCGGGAACCATCCCATTCACATTAACTAAAGAGCCGTAAGCACCCACAGACCAGCGGCTTAACATCAGCCAAGAAAATGTGCTCGCCGCACCTTTCATCTTAAACAAAACTCCAGAAAAAATAATCTGAGGCAGCAATAATAGAGGCAAAGCGCTATTAGCTTGAGAGCTATTTTTAACAATCGCGGAAACGACTAATCCGAGACTTATGCAGCTCATCAAAGTTAGGAATGTGGTAATAGTTGCTCCCATAGCCCAGGAAATCAAACTCGGTTCGGGAGATTTAAAAGCAATCACAATAACTCCTACCATTAACAGTGTTTGAAATACTGCCAAACCAGAAAGTATAAAAAATTTTGAACCTAAATAAGCAAACAATCCTAAATTCACCAAACGTTCTCGCAGATAAATAGCAGATTCTTTGACAATTTCTTGCAGAGAAGTTGCCAGCCCCACCCAAATAGCCGCGCAGGTAAATACAAATAAAACTCTGAGCGCTAAAGGTGCTAAAGTTGCCTCCGGTGCGCCAATTAATGGGTCTTTATCTCTGACGGCTAGCCGCAGTAAACTAATGCCGATCGGCGCTGTTAAAAGAGCTAAGCTTAAGTTAACTAAGTCGCGGGAAACGAGTTGAAAATAGCGCTGACCGAGCAAAACGAGTTGTTTTACAAAAGATTGAGATTTTGGTACAGAAGGTGCAGAAGGTATTTTTGCATTAGCGTTTCCTGTGCTGAAGTGGTTGACAATATAGCGCTGATAGTAGGGAGATTTATTAAACTTTTCTGCCCAGCTTTGAACGTTGGTTTCTCCTGTTTCTAATTCGTTGTAAATGTCTGCAAAATCGCCCGTTTTGACATCGAAAAAATCGAGCGCTTCCCTAGGCGGGCCGAAGTAACAAAGGCGTCCGCCGCGACCCATAAACACAATCCGATCGCACATCGTGATATTTGCCGTCGCGTGAGTCACCAGAATCACCGTCCGGCCTTGATTTGCCAACTTTCGCAGCAGTTGCATCATCTTCTTATCCAAACCCGGATCGAGTCCTGAAGTCGGTTCGTCTAAAAAGAAAAGTTTCGGATCTGCTAACAGTTCAACTCCGATGCTGACCCGCTTCCGCTGTCCGCCGCTAAGCTGTTTTACCAAAGCCTTGCGGCGGTGAGTCATTTCAATATCTTCTAAAGTTTTTGCGACTACCTGCTTGACATCTGTATCGGGAGGTAAGCGCAATTTAGCTGCATAACTCAAGACTTCTTCTACTGTCAAATCTGCGTGTACAATATCATCTTGAGGCACGTAACCGATTTGATTGCGGTAAATATTGAAATTTTGGCGCAGGTTGTCACCGTTGAGAAACACAGCGCCGTTAGTAGTTTTTTCGATGCCTAAAAGCGTCCGCATTAAAGTAGATTTACCCGCACCGCTACCGCCGACTAAAGCCACAAACTGCCCCGGTTCGATCGCCAAAGTGATGTTATCCAAACGCTTGGGAATCACCAGAGTGTCAGCATCCAAACGAATTTGATGGCCGGAGTCTTGCATCTCCAACTCACCGCTGCGGTAAGTTAGAGTAAACGGGCCGATCCGAATTGCATCTCCCTCGGACAATTGTATAGAATTGGTAACTCGCTGACCGTTAACAAAAACCCCGTTAACGCTGTGGTCTCGCAAAATATAATTACCGCGGCTGTCTTGGTCGATTGTGGCGTGGCGTCTAGAAACCAGCGGCGCATCTAATTGCAGCGAAGCGTTTGGATCGCGGCCCAACAAAACCGACCGATTCTTAAGAAGAATTGACTGCTTGCTAGGGACAGCAACCTGATTCGCCAGCGGATTAAAATAACTCAGCAAAACTTGATTTTGAGGATCGAGACCGATTTTAATTTCGGTGCCGTTTTTCAGACAATAACCGTCATTGGGAGTGATGCGAGTGCGATCAACAAATAAGCCATTAGTGCTCGGCCGCTGGCCGTCACCGTCGTAAATCCAGTAATTATCCCCAATTTGTCGCAAAACAGCGTGAACGCCGGAAACTGCGCGCCAAGCATCGGGAATGACTAAATCAGCACGAGTGCGATCGCGCCCCAATAAGTGCTGCTGCTGTTTTAACTCTAACTGTAAAACCTGCCCTTGATTGCTTAATACTATATAAGGTCGATCGCTTAAAGCAGTCAGTTGTCCTATATTGCCTGTCATACTTCAATCGCGGTTTTTGCACTCACTTTGGTCAGCATATCAAAAGTAGGACAACAATACACTTATATTAAGCAAGTCTACTTGGCAACAACGGACAAACTGCGAAGCCGATTAATTGCCGCCGCCAATTCAAACCGTCGAAACATGGCAAAATCCTCTTCAGGAAAAGGCGATAAAATATCCATCCCCTGCGCCTCAATATCCGCCATCACCAAATCTATGATTTCCGACAAAGTACGTTTTCCGTCCATGTATTGCTGCTTAGCATAAACCATTGCCGCAGCGATCGCCCTTAACTGTCCGCTGTCAACAATTTGCTCAACAGAACCCAAATCAATCTCCTCAGTGCCGAAAGCCAATTCATCAACATCCCGCACCTTCACCCGCACATCTCGCCGTCCCCGACTCGGAGCTAAACTAGCAGGAATCGGCACTCTTTGAGTAATCTCACCAAAATTTTCTCCCCCTTCAGCAGCCCGGCTAATCGAGTAATTCTTAGCAATCTCTTTAGCTTTGTCAGTCACGTTATCTGCTTGAAAATTTTCCATTGCAATCACAGTATCTGCCACATCAAAATAATCGCCACTTCCTCCCATTACTAAAATAGTCGATACGCCGCAATCTGCGTACAATTGTTTAACTTTATCAATAAACGGCGTAATCGGTTCCTTATCCTTAGCGATGAGTTCCTGCATTCGGCGATCGCGAATCATGAAATTCGTCGCCGCCGTATCCTCATCCACCAATAAAACAGGCATTCTCCCCACTTCCAAAGCCTCAATAATATTAGCAGATTGCGACGTGCTACCGCTCGCATTTTCAGTATAAAATTGTGCAGTATCTCTACCTTGTGGCAAGTGGTTAATAAAAGGCGAAATATCAACTCCCGCTACACTTCTGCCATCTTCCGCCCTAATTTTAACCGCCGCCGGATTAGCCACCACAAATTCCCGACCATCTCCCGGAATTCGGTTGTAAACTCCCAACTGGATCGCCCTGAGTAAAGTTGATTTGCCGTGATAGCCGCCGCCAACAATCAAAGTAATACCAGCCGGGATACCCATACCGGAAATCAAACCGCGATTCGGACAATTAAACTCAACTTTTAACGACGGTGGCGTCTGAAAAGCCACAGCATTATTTAACAAAGGGCGATCGTCAACACCCGTGCGGCGGGGCAAAATAGAACCTTCAGCCACAAACGCAACTAATCCGTTTTCAGCTAACTGCTGCCGCAGCCAGTCAGCATCTTCTACAGTTTCAACGTGACGGCGACATTCAGCAGAATTTAAGTTAGCATACTTCAGAGAATTGCTGACAATTTGCGGAATATCTTCGCACAGCATTTCAGCAGCTTGTCGCCCTAAGATACTGCGTCCGCCCGCTGGAAGTCCGACGGCAAATCGCAGTTCAACTCCTCCTAAATCTTCGATATCGGATGTATTTGAGGAAATGATAAATGTGGAAGTTCGCTCTAAAACTTCTTGTCCGAAGCCAGTCACTGCAATCATACCGCTTTTCCCAGTACCGCGTTTGCTGCTGATGCTGTGTGCTGCTTTGTCAAACTGGCGAGTTAGATAATCTCGCAAGGCTATTTCTCGACTGCGAGAATTGAAAAGTTCGCCAGGAATTTGAGCAATGTTTGGCGGAACTCTAACTCTAAATTTACTGGGAGAAGCAAACGGATCTCCCTGCACGTAATCAATAATTAATGTGAATTCAGAAAAGTCGTAGTTACCTTGAATGTCTTTGTAGGCTTTGTAGCCTCGATTGTCTAGTTGCAGTAAATGCCGTTGCAGGCTTTCTTTGTTAGTCATTAGTTATTAGTTATTAGTTGGCAGTTGGCAGTTGGCAGTATCAATAACAGTCATCATGCCCAATGCCCAATGCCCGATGCCCCATCCCCAATTCCCAATTCCCCATGCTCAATTCCCAATTACTAATTACCTAATTCCAATAATTTAGCCACGGCATTGACAACAATTTGAGCAGAACCGGCGAAAAAAGGTCGATCGATAGTTGCTAATGTATCGCTAGATTGGTGATAGTGGGGCGATCGCAAATTTGCAGTATCCGTCACCAACACAGCACCAATTCCTTTATACCAGAAAGGCGCGTGGTCGCTCCGCAAAACATCGGGAGTCAGCAACCCTTTCAGGGGAACCGGCAGTGCCACCACAGGCGGCAAATCGGCTTTTCCCGACTCCGCAAAACTTTTCAATAGCAGCGGATGTTCCGCATCCCCAATCACAGCGATAAACTCGCCTTTGTCAGGAGATTTTACCCCCGATGCTTCTAGAAAAGGTTGCGCTGTCAATCCTTCGGGATATTGCTGGCATCCGGGCGTGCGGCAGGCATAACCTACCATATCTAGGACGATCGCACCCTGCAATTTTTTTAACCGCGCGTCGCTACCAGTGAATGCTAAACTGCCTAAAAGTCCGAGTTCTTCCCTGTCGAAAAAAGCTACTTGCAATGTCCGAGGTGTGGCACGAGAACCCAGCAATCTTGCTACTTCTAAAACTACTGCAACTCCCGTCGCATTGTCGTCAGCGCCTGGGGAGTTTGGTACAGTATCGTAGTGTGCTGCAACTAAAATTGCACCGGCGCTGGAGTCAGTACCTTTTCTCTCAGCGAAAACGTTGATTCCGCGATCGAACGGCTGCAACTCGGGGGAAAATCCTAATGTTTGCAGTTGTTTTGAAATGTAGTCTCTAGTAAAAGAGCGAGATCGTTCTCCATCCCGTTCTCCTGCTAAACTATCGACGTGTTTCCACAACCGGGACTGGTCAATTTGGGGCAGAGAAAAAGCATTTTTTTCAGCAGGAAGCGGTAAGGGAGACGGGTTTTGGGAAGTGTGGATATTGCGATCGAGCGAAACTGCGGGTACACTCGACAACCGCTGCCACGAGTCAGAACGCCAACCCACAGCCGCCACCGCAACCATAATAAATAGGGCTATCCAAATCAATTGTTTCATCAGTAAGTCTATGTGAGATTTTAGACAGGGCTTACGCACTCCTCGCTCTCATCAACCGGGTTTTTTAGCGGAAGCGAAAGCTGCAACAAAGTCTTTTTGTAAAACCCGGTTGATGCGTCCAGAACTGTTATATTTTAGATTTTAGATTGACACCAGAGTTAAAAATAAACTTGTTTCAAAAAATGAAACTCAAAAATATTAAAATTAACGGCGCCCGAGGCAGTTTTGTATTTTTCCTCTAAAAAAGCAGGTAAAATCCTTGGGATGTTGCCGTCGAATCTGTCTTGCTTATTGGATCGTTCGACGGCGACATTCAAATCACTAATTTACCTTTAAAATTCACAAGCCAAAACTACTTTTTTTCCCACTCAATCTCCTTATTCTCCAAGATCAACCCGCTGCTGCTAGGAAAAGCATAAGGAATAGTTTTTGCCGAAAATTCTACTATTTGAGTTGGTTGTTGAAACCACTCTGAATAACTCGGATTGAGTTGGTCGTACAGTGCTTTTAAAGCTTGAATCTCTGCCTCTAGCTGCGCGGCTGCTTGATTGATTCTCCGAGCTTGTGCTTGCAAGCGTTTTTCCCCGGTTTGAACGTGGTTTTCTACTTCTTGCCAGTGCTGTCCGGCCAGCAATTTTTCTAGTTCACCTTGCTTGTAATTGAGTAAAGCCTGTTTTGGCTGCAGTTGCTTTTCAATATTTTTAGTCTCTCGGTCAATTTCCTGGATTTGCTGCAACCACTGCTCCCCAAAAGCAGCAGTTTGCTGGTGGAACTCAGCAATGGCTTGAGGAGTATTATTTTTGGGAAAACTGACTGCCACTCGGCACTCAGAGCGCTGTACGCCAAGTTTTTCCAGCGAGTCTTGCAGGGCGGTAACTTCTGCTTGCAGCGCGCGGACTTCTTTTTCGAGTTGTGGGATCGTCTGACTCATGGGTTCAATTAGTGGACCTCTGCATCGATTTTAAGCTAATTGTTTATTTTTCTAACGAATCCCGGTCGCCTTTTTGCGGGAATTATCTAATTTTAGCGCGCTCCCACGCGGTGTCTAGGCAGAATGGCGGATAATTTGTGGCACAATGGCTGATGACACATTTTAAATTAAGATTAAAATTGTAATTAGTTATAAAGCTAAATTATTAGCTTGAAAAAAATTTATTTACAAATCCACATAAATTAATAGTGGCTGGGTTTGCCCATGATAGAAAAAGTTCGGCTAATTTTTTTTAGATTTATGGCGGCTAAAAAGATTTATTTGAAATTAGGAAGTAGAGCACATGAAAAAAAATTCTCAATTGATGTTGGGATATTTCGCGGTTGCTATTTTTGGTCTGGAATGTGGCATAAATCCAAAAATATTACGGACAAGTCTAAGAGATGAACCTGGCACTCGCCCTGTAGAAGGGATTTTGGTTCGGTCTCAGAAACATAGCTATTTGCCATCGGCAGCTCGCCCCCTTACTTCTGCAAGCACCGCATTATTTTTGGATAAATTATCGCAAATTGAGCCAGTAAAATTACCGATTTCTAATTATATAGAATCTCAGGAAATTCCTCGAAAAGAAGCTACTCTTAGATGGAAAATAATCTGTTATTACCTGGTTTTTATTTGTGTAGCAATATCATTATTGCTCCGGGGTAAAACAGTAAATAGCTTATCCAAGACGATGAGGTTAATCAAGCCGAAGTCTGAAACAGAAAATGACAAGGTACCAAAAGGAGAAAAAGTGTTGTATCCACCAAAAAAAGAACAGGATATCTGGCATACTATTGCCCAAATGACCCAAGACTTGCAGCAAACTGCCGAATATGCTCTCGATATTTGCGAAGAAATGAACGTCTCGATAATCGCCACCACCCCGGGCGGTTATATTCTGTCGTTAAACCAAGCTACCTGTCAACTTTTAGGATACTCTAAAAAAGAGTTGTTAGGCACACCAATAGCCAGACTGTTTCAGAAAACTGAATCACCAGCCCCGGAATTAGAGTTAGCAAGTTTAACAGCCGAAGGTTCTGTGCGCAACGTCGAAAAAGTCTACCTTTCTAAACATCGAAAAAAAATAATTGTACTGCTTTCTATTTCAATTATTCGCGACGGTCAAGGCAAGGTCAGCGGCAAGTTATATATAGCACAAGATATTACCGATAGAAAGCGGGTTGAAAGAAATTTGCGGCGCAGTGAAAAAAAGTTTCGCCAACTGATAGAAACTGTTAATGCTGTTGCATTTATCTATCACCGCAGACAGTTCCGCTATGTCAATGCTCAGACAGAAGCTCTGACAGGATATACTCGCGAAGAATTACTAGCCTTGGATTTATACGACTTAATTCATCTAGATTTTATAGAAATAGTTAAAAAATGGGGTAAATCCAGCCATGCGCGCTCAACAGCAGGCTCTAAATATGAATTAGTAATAGTCACGAAAACAGGAGAAATGCGCTGGATTGAAGCAACTGTAGATATTATAAAATTTGAAAAAAAAGCCTCAATATTAATCACAGCATTTGACATCAGCGATCGCAAATTAGCAGAGTCACAACTAGAAACATCTCTTTCGTTGCTTCAAGCAACCATTGAATCTACTGCTGACGCCATTCTGGCGGTTGACAGCGGAGGAAAAGTTATCACCTTTAACCGCAAATTTGCCGAAATGTGGCAGTTGCCGGATTTGCTGGTTGATTCGAGAGATAACAACCAAATTTTGGGGTTTGGAATCAACCAGTTAAAATACCCCGAAATATTTCTCAACCGTGCTAAAGAATTGTCTGATCGCCCTGCAGCAGAAAGTTACGATCTCATCGAGTTGACAGATGGCAGAATCTTCGAGCGCTACTCGTTGCCCCAGCGCACGGGAGGCCAAATTACTGGTCGAGTATTCAGCTTTCGGGATGTAACGGAACGGGTGCAATCCGAAGAAAAACTACGCAAAAGCGAAGAACGCTTTCACCTGCTGACGCGGGCGACAAATGATGCCGTATGGGATTTTGATTTGTTAAAAAATGAGTATTGGTTGAGCGCAGAGTTTGAAAACGTTTTTGGATACAAACTCAACGAAACTCAGACGATAGAATTAGAATCCTGGTGGTTAAATATTCATCCAGAAGAACGGGAAAGAGTGATGTTAAGTTTCAACCAAACAATGAACTCAGATGCTCAATGTTGGTCGGAAGAATACAGCTTTCACCGTGCAGACGGGGGATATGTTTTTGTGCTCGATCGCGGCTATATCATCCGCAATGAAAGTGGCCAAGCAGTCAGGGCGATCGGCACGATGATGGATATCACTCAGCGCAAGCAAGCTGAAGAAATTATTCGCTATCAAGCTGTTTATGACCAACTCACAGGTTTACCGAACCGGATACTTTTTAACGAGCGGCTGCTGGCTTCCTTAAAACAAGCTAAACAAACAAAAAAAATGCTTGCTGTGATGTTTTTAGACTTGGACAGGTTCAAAAAGATTAATGATACATTAGGTCACGCTGCGGGCGATCGCCTGTTAGAAGGTTTTGCCGGACGTATCAGCGACACTTTGCGATCGACTGACACTGTTGCCCGCTGGGGAGGCGACGAATTTACCATACTGCTTCCCGATATCAATTGCTTAGAAGATGCCGTTAAAACAGCTCAAAGAATACTCAACAATTTAAAGCCAGCATTTAAACTAGAAGGACAACCGTTTCATGTTAGCAGCAGCATCGGCATTGCCCTTTATCCCGATGATGGTGAAGAGGCCGAAACTTTAGTCAAAAATGCCGATGCTGCCTTGTACTACGCTAAAGAAATGGGAAGAAATAACTATCAGTTATATACTTCAACACTTAATCCCCAAGGCAGCCATTTACTAACTATAGAACACAGGCTACACGAGGCTTTAGAACAGGGAGAATTTGAGGTTTTCTACCAGCCCAAAGTCAACATTACTACTTGGCAAATTCAGGGCATGGAAGCCCTGCTACGCTGGCAACATCCACAATTAGGTTTAGTTACTCCCGCTACATTTATTCCGATCGCCGAAGAGAACGGGCTCATTGTAACTATTGGGGAATGGGTGCTGCAAACAGCCTGCACTCAAAATAAAGCTTGGCAGGATGCTTTGCAGCCAGATTTGCGGGTAGCAGTCAACGTTTCGGCTCGGCAGTTCCAGCAATTTAATTTATTAGAAATGGTAGCGAAATGCTTGGAAAAAAGCGGTTTAGCACCCAAGTATTTAGAGTTAGAAATTACCGAGACTACAGCCATGCAAGATGTGGATTATACCACAAAAGTTCTCAGGGAGTTGCAGAATATGGGAGTGCAAATTGCGCTGGACGATTTCGGCACTGGTTATTGTTCTCTAAATTATCTCAAAAAGTTTCCCTTGAATATCTTAAAAATAGATAAATCCTTTGTCAGCGGATTGACGACTGATCCGTGCGAACGGGCGATCGCTAAGGCTGTAGCGACCCTGGGGCGAGATTTGAACTTGAGCGTGGTAGCCGAAGGAGTAGAAACTAAAGAGCAGTTGGAGTGTTTGCGATCGCTCCACTGTCAAGAAATTCAGGGTCATTATTTCAGCCCTGCACTATCAGCCAATGATGCTAGTAAGCTATTGGTAAATTCTCAGTTGCAACAAGTAAAAATTGCTTAATTGGGTCGCGACTTACGACTGCGTAAGGTTGTAACGCTGCGTGCAATTCCTGCGAACGTTACACGTAAAAAGTCGTGCGACCACCGCCGAAACCCGCATACGTCCCGCCGCAGCAGCCGTCGCACGAGCAGCCACTGTAGGAAAACTCGTTGCCGCACTCAATACAGATCCCCGTCCAGTAGTGATGGTCTGGTGGCAAGGCCTTCTTGCGACAGTTATCGCAGCCGAAAACGGCTAGTTCGCTCACATCGAACGACCTCCGCTTCCGTTTCGTCTGCTTGATGGCATCGTGCATCAACTGGTTAAAACTTAAAATAGTGTGCAGAATAACGGACTTGTACCTAAAGACAGAGGAAAATATCGCTACCCCAACATAAAGGCTTTGTCTATGCAGCCAATTCGCACATTTAACGTTTCCCCGTCGCTACCGGCAATTCTCGAACCCCTACGCAAGCTTGCTTACAACTTGCACTGGGACTGGAACGTCGATACCAAAGACCTCTTCCGCCGCCTCGATCGAGACCTGTGGGACTCCAGCAACCAAAACCCGGTGCTGATGCTCGGAACCATATCTCAAGAGCGACTGCAAGAAATGGCAGAAGATGAAGGCTTCATTGCCCAAATGAACCGAGCAGCCCAACAATTAGACGATTATCTCAAAAATCGCGCCTGGTACCGCAAACAGCGTGGCACCGAGCAGCAAGAATGCTACGCTTACTTTTCGATGGAATTCGGCTTAGTTAAAGCCCTACCAATCTATTCCGGCGGTTTGGGCGTACTCGCAGGCGACCACCTCAAATCAGCTAGCGATTTGGGCTTGCCCTTAGTCGGTGTCGGCTTGCTATACCAAGAAGGTTATTTTTCGCAGTATCTCAACGCCGACGGCTGGCAGCAAGAACGCTATCCGCTCAATGATTTCTACAATATGCCGCTGCACCCAGAACGCAATCCCGACGGTTCGGAATTGCGGATTGAGGTAGACTATCCCGGCCGCAAGGTGTACGCCCGGATTTGGCGAGTACAAGTGGGAACGGTTCCTTTGTACCTAATGGATACAAATATTGAACCTAACAGCCGCTATGACCAAGATATTAGCGACCAACTGTACGGCGGTGATAAAACTCTGCGGATGCACCAAGAAATCATGCTGGGCATCGGCGGCGTGAAAATGCTCAAGGCATTGGGGCTGACAGTTACGGCTTATCACATGAATGAAGGCCACGCGGCTTTCATGGCTTTGGAACGCATTCGGATGCTGATGGAGGAATATCACCTGAGTTTCGTAGAAGCGGAACAGGTGGTGGTTTCGAGCAGTATGTTTACGACTCACACGCCCGTACCTGCTGGGTTTGACTTGTTCGAGCCGGATATGGTGATGCACTATCTCGATCATTATCCCAGGATGTTTGGCTTGTCGCAAGATGAGTTTCTGGGATTAGGCAGGGAGAATACTAGCGATTTGTCCGCACCTCTGAATATGGCAATTTTGGCAATTAAAATGTCGAGTTTTGTCAACGGGGTGGCGGCTTTGCACGGCGTGGTGTCGCGCCCGATGTTTCAGGGTTTGTGGCCGGGCTTGCCACAGGAAGAAGTACCGATTACTTCGATTACCAATGGGGTGCACGCTCGCAGTTGTGTGGCGAAGTCTACTCAGGAGTTATACGATCGATACCTTGGCCCGGACTGGGAAATGACCGGTAAGGACGATCGTCTCTGGGACAGGCTGTCGTCGATTCCTGATGAGGAACTATGGCGCAATCACGAACGCTGTCGATCGGAGTTGGTGGTGTTCGCGCGGGAGTGGCTGCAAAAGACTTTGCGCGAGCGCGGTGCTGCCCAAACGGAAATCGAACACGCGCGGGAAGCTCTCAATCCGAAGGTGCTGACGATCGGGTTTGCCCGCCGCTTTGCTACTTACAAGCGGGCGACGCTATTTTTGCGCGATGTCGATCGAATTATGCGGATCATGCGCGATCAAAATCGCCCGGTGCAGTTTGTGATTGCTGGGAAGGCTCACCCGATGGATATTCCGGGTAAAGAATTGATTCGGGATATCGTTCACTTCATCCGCGAGCACGAGACGATGAGCTCGATGGTGTTTTTACCGAACTACGACATTAACGTTGCTCGGATGATGGTGTCGGGCTGCGATGTGTGGCTGAATACGCCGCGCCGCCCGCGTGAGGCTTCGGGTACTTCCGGGATGAAAGCTTCGATGAATGGTTTGCCGAATCTGAGCATTCTTGACGGATGGTGGGATGAGGCTGATTATGTTCGTACCGGTTGGCCGATCGGACATGGGGAGTTTTACGAAGATACTAAGTATCAGGATGAGGTCGAGGCGAATGCTTTGTACGACTTGATGGAAAAGGAAGTTGTACCGCTGTTTTACAACCGGGATGCTGATGGAATTCCCCGCGGTTGGACGGAGAAAATGAAGGATTCGATTCGCTTGAATTGTCCTTTGTTCAATACTGCTCGGATGGTGAAGGATTACGCGCGGCGGGCATATTTCCCAGTGAGCGATCGCTACCATACCATGACTTCGGATAATTGCGCTCCCGCCAAGGAGTTGTCTCACTGGAAGAAGCACGTTCTCGCGAAGTGGAAGGATATTAAGATTGAGGCTGTTGATATTTCCCAGGATAAGGAAGTTAAGGTCAATCAGTCGATCTCTGTTAAATCTCGGATTAATCTGATGGGATTGACGCCTGCGGACGTGCAAGTTGAACTTTATCAAGGCTCGGTTGATGCTAACGGCGATATCATTGGTGGCGTGCCGGTGGTGATGGAGTATTTGGGAGAAGATTCTAACAATGCTAGCCTTTATACGGCTGACATTACTTATACTTCTAGTGGTTTGCAAGGTTTGTCGTTGCGGGTTTTGCCGAAGCACGATAATCTCAGCAGTCCTTATGAAGCTGGCGTGATTCTCTGGGCACATTAAAGGAAGTTCGGCAACGGATTAGCAAGGGCGGATGTAACGGATGTAACGGATGTAACGGATGGAAGGAAGAGGGAATCAGGAATCAGGAAGATTTTACCTATTCTCCCCCTCTCCCACTCTCCCACTCTCCCACTCCCTCTCTGCTTATCTTCCTTGGGGGATGACTATGTAGCCGGTTGTGCAATGATCGCCCAATACCAAACTCCGCTCTATTTCCTAGTACCACCAGTGACCGCGTATATAAGCGTACAGCAAGGAATCTCGCTGGTCTTCTAAGGCTTTGAGGGTGGCAAAACTGGTGGAAATTTCGGGGAGGTTTGAACCACGGATGAACGCTGATTTTTATGCAGGATGTTTGCGAAATTCCGACTTGGTTCGAGGATTGATCAATATTTACAATATACGGGCAGAATTTCATTAATTAGAGTTGAGATTCTGCCCGTTTTCCTTTTTTGTGGCTTTGCTGAATACAGGTATATAGTCATTTCAAATAAATGTGAGACAGAGGTAAGATCATGATAAAATCGATAAAAATAGTTAATTATAAAAAAATGGCTTACAGTCTAGACTATCGACAAAAAGTAGTCAATGGATGTGGAAAATGGAGGGAGTATAACGAAAGCTGCCGCCATATTTAAGGTAGGAAGAGCAACAATTTATAGATGGCTAGGTAGGGAAGACATTCGACCAACTCAGGTCACTCACCGTCAACGAAAGCTAGATTGGGAAGCTCTCAAAAAAGATGTTGAAAAAAATCCGGAAGCAAGATTAGTAGAAAGAGCAAAAACTTTCTCCGTCAGACCGAGTGCCATCTGCTATACCTTAAAAAAACTGAAAATTACAAAAAAAAAATAACTTCGCTATAAAGAAAGAAATAGAGAATCAAGAATGAAATATTATAGAAATCTGAGAGAATTAATTAAAATTTATGGCAGCAAAAGTCTTGTCTTCATTATTGATGAGTCAGGATTTGAGGAATTTGAAGGTTCTGTCTATGCGTGGGCGAAAAGAGGAAAAAAAGTCTATGGTGAAAGACCAGGAAAACGGGTAAAAAGAGAAAATTTAGTAGCAGGAAGAAGAAAAGGAAAGAAGGACTTAATTGCACCAATGCTCTTTATGGGTAGTTTGAATGCAGAAGGATTTGAAGGATGGTTATCTTTATATTTGTTACCAGATTTAACAAGTCCATCTATATTAATTATGGATAATGCACCCATTCATCGTAAGACTGTCATTAGACTATTGGTTGAGTCGGCAGGTCATCAGATAATATTTTTACCAAAATACTCTCCTGATTTAAATGATATTGAGCATGATTTTAGTGCATTAAAGAGAGCTAAAATGTATGCTTCTCCTGGCACATCTCTTGATGAAATTATTCGTGCTTATTGTGCAGAGTAAGTGTCTCATACTTATTTGAAATGACTATAAATTCAAAATTTCGGAATTTTTATAAGCCCAGTCGGGTGAGTTTTGTAACATCAAGCGAAAAGTTGATTCATACCGTGACTCAGCAAAGCCCAGAATCTATATCCCTCAATATGAAATCCGCCGAACAAAATAGTGGTTCCACAAGAGTCACACTTTTTCATACTGCGATTTCATAAAATTGAAGGAAGCCTTGATACACCTCTAGTTGAGCTTATTTACCAACACCCGCTGGCTGCTGACGGTTTCGCACTTCCAGAAAAATCAACAAAGCATTAACATCAGCCGGATTTACCCCACCAATTCGGGCAGCTTGGCCAATAGTCAGCGGTTTCACCTTAGCCAACTTTTCCCGCGATTCTTTGGAGAGAGTTGTAATTGCCATGTAATCTAAATCTGCGGGCAATTGTCGGCGTTCGTGTTTGGCAATGTCATCGATTTGATTTTGCTGTCTTTGCAGGTAGCCGGAATATTTGATGTCAATTTCTGCACCATCTTTTTCAGCCAACTTCAGAGTAGAATTGCCTAAATTGTAGCGTTCCAAATCCACATAATGAAAACCAGGACGACGCAACAAATCAGCCAGAGTAATTGAACCTTTAATCGCTTGTTGAGTGTCTGCAAAAATTGCCTTGCCTACTTCCTCGTGCTCTTTCACCCGCGTCGAGTACAAGCGTTCCTTCTCTGCCACAATATTAGCTTGTTTGCGATCGAACAACTCCCACCGGCGATCGTCAATCAAACCAATTTCCCGTCCCAGCGGCGTCAAGCGTTGGTCAGCATTGTCCGATCGCAATAATAGCCGATATTCCGATCGCGAAGTCAACATCCGGTAAGGTTCCCGCAAATCCTTCGTACACAAATCATCGATCAAAGTGCCGATATAACTTTGCTCGCGAGGAAACACAATCATCTCCTGATTTTTTGCAAACCTGGCTGCATTAATCCCCGCCACGAGCCCCTGTGCAGCCGCCTCCTCATATCCAGTTGTACCGTTCACCTGACCCGCGCAAAACAGCCCTTCAATCTTCTTAGTCATGAGTGTTGGAAAGCACTGAGTAGCCGGCAAATAATCGTACTCCACAGCATAAGCAGGGCGCATCATCTCGCACTTTTCCAAACCCGGAAGAGTCCGCAGCATTTGCAATTGCAAATTTTCCGGTAAACCAGTAGAAAATCCTTGGATATAAAGTTCAGGAATATCTCTACCTTCCGGTTCAATAAAAATCTGGTGACTTTCCTTATCGGCAAACCGTACAATCTTATCTTCAATACTCGGACAATAGCGCGGCCCCTTAGCATCAACCCAGCCGCCGTAGACTGGAGAAAGATGCAAATTGTCTCTAATTAACTGATGAGTAGCTGGCGTAGTTCGAGTCAAATAACAAGGCATTTGTTCGCGTTCTATCCAGACTTCTGGATCGAAACTAAACCAGCGAACCTCTGCATCTCCCGGCTGCGGTTCTAGGTTGGTATAATCCAGAGTACGCTTGTCAACTCTTGCCGGAGTTCCTGTTTTTAACCTGCCTGTTTCAAAGCCCAAACGATTGAGAGTTTCCGTCAATCCAACGGCGGCAAATTCTCCCGCACGTCCGGCGGGCATCGACTTATTGCCTACCCAAATTGTGCCACCTAAAAAAGTACCTGTGGTCAGAATTACTGCTTTGCATTCAAAGGCGACGCCGAAGTATGTTTCTACTCCGATAACTTCTTCGTTTTTGCCCAAAACTAAGTCTGTTACCATCGCTTCGCGGATGGTCAAATTCTCTTGATTTTCGACAATATTATTCATTACAGCGGCGTATTCCCGCTTGTCAGTTTGTGCTCGCAGGGCCCACACTGCGGGGCCTCTCGAAGCGTTGAGGACGCGCTTTTGTAAGTAGGTGCGATCGGCCATTTTGCCAATTTCCCCGCCTAACGCATCAACTTCGTTAGTGAGTTGGGTTTTAGCCGGGCCGCCGACAGCCGGATTGCAAGGTTGCCACGCAATTTTGTCGAGGTTGAGGGTGAGGAGAAGGGTGCGACAGCCGAGGCGAGAAGTGGCGAGGGCTGCTTCGCAGCCGGAGTGTCCGCCACCTACTACGATGATGTCGAAACTGTCTTGGAATGGAACTGGAGTTTGTGCGGTCATTCGATTTTAGATTTTAGATTTTAGATTTTAGATTTTAGATTTTAGATTGAATAGGTGACTCCACGGATTAATCTGGGGGCTTGTATCCTGGATGTTTGCGCTCAATATAAGCGCCGGTGAGAGATGGGGTTTTAGTCTTGTCTTTATTCTAGTATAACTTACAGGCTAAAAAACACTTATAATGTAACGCTTATGTCAAAAAGTTACCATCAGGCAAGATGACGATTTTATTTTATGTTGATGAAGGTGGCACTGGCTGGAAAGATATGGAGACAAATTTCTTTTTTTTAGCTAGCTTTGCTATCCATGTCCAGCACTGGTCACAAATGGATAGACAATTTTCAGCACTTAAAAAAGAGCTATTTAGTGGGAGGGAACCTGAAGACTGGGAACTTAAGGGGCGCGATATTTGGCAAGGTGTGGGTTCATTTAAGAATTTTCCAAGGAAATTTCGTCTTCAAGCGTTCAAGGAAGTTTCAGAAACTATGAGTCAGTTACCTTGCCATATCTTCGCTGTTCAAGTCAACAAAAAAAGATTGCGCGAAACCAGTGAAGATATTAAAGATGAAACTGGTTTGTATCGCTTAGCTTTCAATCAATTATTAGAGCAGCTAGATGCTTATCTAAAGCAATATAACGAAACTGGAATATTACTTATGGATTCGCGCTCAACTCAGCATACCAGTATTCAGGATGGGAGATTGCTCAAAGTGTATCGAGATTGGAAGTTACAAAAAAACTCTTCTAACTTTGTGGAACTACCTTTGTTTGGCTTCTCAGAATTTTACACGGGTTTGCAGCTAGCAGATTATGTGGTGTACTTGATCGATCGTTATTCAAAGGAAGCAGAGACAGCCAGTGGTCATACTGAATTGGAGGAAGCCTTCAATCTACTTGAGCCGAAAATGCAGTTGTTGAAAATTCCTATTCTCCAGTCTAAAATCCACTTTGAAGACCGCTAAAATGAAGGGTAAGTTTAAATGCGAATCCACGACTATAATAGCCGTGGATTTCGCCCTTACTGAGTGTTTAAAAGAACACTCTACGCCTTGGCAGGGCGTTGTTTTGTCAACCGGGGTATTGTTATAAAACATCTTTGTGTTTCAGCTTGACAGGCGCACGGTATCTCAACCGTACCATACCTCCCCGTGCAGTTCGGGGCACCTTGTCTCTGACAGGCGCACGGTATCTCAACCGTACCATACCTCCCCGTGCAGTTCGGGGCACCTGTCATTTAATACCATTATATAGTATATTAAAAGGTTTGGTAAAATATCGAACGATCATAATTGAGGCATATTAATCGAGATTAAGATGATGCGATCGACAGCAAGCGACTAAAAGAGCCAAATTACCACAACCTTGTTATCGCCACAATACACATTTGAATGGTTAGAACTTCCTGAACCAAGCGAGGCGCTGTGAGGAGTCTTCCTTCTCGAAATACTAGGAATTCCACTCGAGTTGAACAATCTAAGATTGGAAGTTTTGCCGATTAACCAGACCGAAACATATCTGACAATTCTGTAGATTTACCCCCAACAGCTTGCAGATTACCTACATCTTCTCTACTATTCCTTCGCATCCTTCGCGTCCTTCGCGGTTCAATAATTCCGTACTGTTGCAGTTTTGCGCTATGTTAGACAAAAAAATCTCAACAAGCGTACACAAGTGAAATACTTCTTCTTATCCGACGGCTGGAAAGTTGGGCGCGTCTGGGGCGTAGGCGGCGAGTGGAGTCACGCGGCCTGGAGGCGGCCGCCAGACATCCAACAGCTCAACCTCTGTCTTTCCGATCGCAACGAAAAAATGTGGCTCTACCGGGTAGAAGACGCCGTACTCATGGTAGAAGTCCAACCAGCAGTCCGTCCAGATCCCGCCGATCCCGCCAAAAATATCGGCAACGTTACCCTCACCAGACTGATCGATGCCGAGCAAGTCCTCGAACGCCTCGGGACGATCGCCGCCCGCTGCGAAATGGGCAACCCGCAACTAATGTAATGCTCAACATATTGCAATCGGTTCTAACACTCGATACACTTCTTTAAATAACTTTCATTTTTATGCCTCCACCTTTGAAGGTAGATGGCAGTCGGCAAAAGGCAGAGTTTAAACCCTGCAGGTAACTGCAGGGGATTCAGAATCTGATTTTTCCGTAAAAATAGACATCATCACTTACACCTTGGAGAACCGCAGTCAATGGGACTACCCTGGTATCGCGTACACACAGTCGTCTTAAATGACCCAGGCCGATTGATTTCTGTACACTTAATGCACACAGCCCTCGTGGCAGGTTGGGCCGGCTCAATGGCCCTTTATGAACTAGCAGTTTTTGATCCCACAGACCCAGTTCTGAACCCGATGTGGCGTCAAGGGATGTTCGTGTTGCCCTTCATGACTCGCTTGGGAGTTACGGGTTCTTGGGGCGGTTGGAGCATCACTGGCGAAGGTAACGTCGATCCTGGCTTCTGGTCCTTTGAAGGCGTCGCCGTCGCTCACATCGTCCTCTCGGGCCTGCTGTTCTTAGCAGCAGTTTGGCACTGGGTATTCTGGGACTTAGAACTTTTCAGAGACCCTCGCACCGGTGAACCAGCCCTCGACTTGCCAAAAATGTTTGGCATTCACCTGTTCCTCTCCGGCTTGCTCTGCTTCGGCTTCGGCGCATTTCACCTTTCGGGACTTTTTGGTCCGGGAATGTGGGTGTCCGACCCCTACGGCCTGACCGGTCACGTCCAGCCAGTGGCGCCTTCTTGGGGCCCTGAAGGCTTCGATCCGTTCAATCCGGGCGGCATCGTGGCTCACCACATTGCAGCGGGCGTAGTCGGCGTAATTGCCGGTTTGTTCCACTTGACAGTGCGGCCGCCGGAACGTCTTTACAAAGCCCTGCGGATGGGGAATATCGAAACTGTACTTTCTAGCAGTATCGCTGCCGTGTTCTTTGCAGCCTTTGTGGTTGCGGGTACGATGTGGTACGGTTCTGCTGCAACTCCGATCGAACTTTTTGGCCCGACTCGCTATCAGTGGGACAGTGGCTATTTCCAACAAGAAATCGATCGCAGAGCTCAAGCTAGCTTGGCCGGTGGCCAAAGCTTCCAAGAAGCTTACGAACAAATTCCAGAAAAATTGGCTTTCTACGACTACGTGGGCAACTCTCCTGCTAAAGGCGGTTTGTTCCGGGCCGGCGCGATGGTCAATGGCGACGGTATTGCTAAATCTTGGCTGGGCCATCCAGTATTTACTGACAGCGAAGGTCGGGTATTGTCGGTTCGCCGCCTCCCCAACTTCTTTGAAACTTTCCCAGTAATTTTGACGGACAAAGATGGGGTCGTTCGTGCTGACATCCCCTTCCGCCGTGCTGAATCAAAATACAGCTTTGAACAAAGCGGAGTTACCGTCAGCTTCTACGGCGGCGAACTTAACGGTCAAACCTTTAATAATCCTCTAGATGTTAAGAAGTTTGCTCGCGCTGCTCAAAAAGGTGAAGTGTTTGAATTCGATCGCGAAACCTTGAACTCTGACGGGGTGTTCCGCACTTCGACTCGCGGTTGGTTCACTTTCGGACACGTTTGCTTTGCTTTGCTATTCTTCTTCGGCCATATCTGGCACGGTTCTCGGACAATCTTCCGCGACGTGTTTGCTGGAGTTGAGGCTGACCTGGAAGAACAAGTCGAGTGGGGCCTGTTCCAAAAACTGGGCGACGTGACCACCAGAAGACAAGAACCTCTCTAAATTTCGCCAGCCTCTGGGTAGAGGGGAAACTTCCCCGCTACACAAAAACCCGGTTTCTTCAAGAAACCGGGTTTTTTTAGTTAATAATAAAACCAACAATTAAGATAAAATAATACGGCAAGGGAAGATAGGGAAAATTTAACATGGAAAGTGTTGCTTACATTTTGATTCTGGCTTTAGCTATAGGCGTACTATTTTTTGCGATCGCCTTTCGGGAACCTCCCCGGATTGGCAAATAATTAGCTATACGCCTCCAGCAAGTCCAAAATATCCTGAACCGGACTGCGGTTAGCCCGCATCATAAGTGATCCTCTTCGAGGGCTGCGCTAACGAATTTGGTGCGGGACTATTTTACCGCTGTTTGCTAAGTTATTTTTCTAGTCCAGCCATTCATCAGACCCCAGGCGGTTAGATGAATGGCAATTTGCTGGCAATGCCTGTTAAAATCAGCAATCATGCGCTGTTCCTCCTGCCAACACACAAATAGTCGCGTTCTAGAATCGCGTTCAGCCGAATCAGGTCAAAGCATCCGTCGGCGGCGTGAGTGTTTGAGCTGCCAGCACCGCTTCACAACTTACGAACGCATAGAATTTGTGCCGATTACGGTGATCAAGCGGGACGGCAAGCGCGAATCTTTTGACAGGTCAAAATTAGTTAGGGGATTGATTCGGGCCTGCGAAAAAACAGGTTTGTCTTCCGGGCATCTCGAAACCCTAGCCGAAGAAATCGAGGCGCAACTCCAAGGTCGATCGCTCCGAGAAATCGGCAGTTCAGAAATTGGGGAACTGGTGCTGTTGCACCTGCGGCCGCTCAGCGAAGTTGCTTATGTCCGTTTTGCCTCCGTATATCGCCAATTTAGAGGCATCCGAGATTTTGTAGATACCCTAAATCACCTTCAGAATCCCCTCAACGAAGCTGAAGTTACAGAAACAGGGACAAGTTTTGACGCAGATTTGCCGGATGCCGAAGCAGTCGATCGAGAAAGCCCAGCATCCTGCGCTACTCCCAGCTAAGCTCGCTTAAATTAATTTTAAACCAGTATGCGTGTAAGTTATAATAGTCTACTTGACTCGGAATGTTAAGATTAAACGTTTTAACACAGAGTATGGAGTAACAGTAATGGCAAGCGCTGGTGTGCAGTTGCACCTGGCAAAAGTTAGCAAAAACTGACTTTAGTAAAAGATTTTGAAAAAAGTTAATCGCTTTTTCACCAAAATCTCGAATATCTGCCGGCACAAACGAAAAACATGAAGGAGAGAAATCCTAGGAAACTATTCGCATGGTCAATCTCAAAACCACAGTCAAAGACATCGGCTTTACTCACGAAGATTTTGCAGCCCTACTTGATAAATATGACTATCACTTTAGCCCGGGCGATGTAGTAGCGGGTACAGTTTTTAGTATAGAACCCAGGGGCGCTCTGATTGATATCGGTGCTAAAACAGCAGCGTACATTCCCATTCAGGAAATGTCGATCAATCGAGTCGAAAGCCCAGAAGAGGTATTGCAATCAAACGAAACCCGAGAATTTTTCATTCTAACCGATGAAAATGAAGACGGACAATTAACCCTGTCCATTCGGCGCATCGAGTATATGCGGGCGTGGGAAAGAGTGCGACAACTGCAAGCAGAAGATGCCACAGTACGATCGCAAGTATTTGCCACCAACCGCGGCGGCGCACTCGTGAGAATAGAAGGCTTGCGAGGCTTTATTCCCGGTTCTCACATCAGTACCCGCAAACCGAAGGAAGAATTAGTCGCCGAAGAATTACCATTAAAATTCTTAGAGGTAGACGAAGACCGCAACCGCCTAGTGTTGAGTCATCGTCGCGCCTTAGTTGAGCGCAAGATGAACCGCCTCGAAGTCGGGGAAGTCGTCATCGGTACAGTACGTGGTATCAAGCCTTACGGTGCCTTTATCGACATCGGCGGCGTCAGCGGCTTGTTGCACATCTCGGAAATTTCACACGATCACATCGATACGCCTCATAGCGTCTTCAATGTCAACGACGAAGTGAAAGTGATGATCATTGACTTGGATGCCGAGAGGGGCCGGATTTCTCTCTCCACCAAGCAGTTGGAACCGGAACCGGGCGCGATGGTCAAAAATCGCGAATTGGTATACGAAAAAGCTGAGGAAATGGCAGCTAAGTTCCGCGAGAAAATGCTGGCTCAAAAGCAAGCTAAAGCAGGCATAGACATTCCTGTAGACTCCATCGATGGTGATGACCTCTCCGACGAAATACTCGACGAAGATGTACCCTCAGCAATGGAAGAGGATCTGCCGGAAGTAGCACTGGAAGCAGCACCTGAAGCAGCACCCGAAGCAGCACCCGAAGCAGTATTAGATGTAGAGGAAGAAATCCCTCCTGCGACGGAAGAATAACATCACAGTTAGTGTGATTAAAAGAGGGAAAATTCCCTCTTTTTTTTTATTTATATCGCTCTGTGACTGTTGACTGTGAGTCAAAAAAATGAAAATTGCGCGAATTATTTGTGGGCAGCTTGATACGACTTTACGCCCTACGATGAAGCGCGGATTTGATATCATTTCGAGGCAGCGGGAATTGATATTCGTCATTAGTCATTAGTCATTAGTAGCTGCTGGGTGGTTGACAATTCCCAATTCCCAATTCCCAATTCCCAATTCCCAATTCCCAATTCCCGATTCTTAATTACCGAGATTTAAGATATTACTGTAGACCGATGCACCGATCGCACTTTGAATCAAAACAAGTGAGAGCGCGATCGATCTGCCTAAATAGGCATGGCCTTCATGGTGCTAATTTGTTAAGATTTATAAAGGCAAGAGATATCCGCACAGGTGCAAACTCATCAGAATTCTCACGCCAGAACCAAGCAGACGAGAAAAGTAGACAACCAAATTATTATAAATTTCTTGCCCTGACGCTCAAAGGCAAGTGGATCATGAACATCGCACTATTAAAAGAAAAATTAGAACAGTTAAAAAAACGTCCCAATTCTAGCAAAGGAACGATCGACCAAATCGAAAACTGGTTAACCGGTTCCCACATTTTGCAGAGATTGAGAATTAATCCTTACTACGTAGCAGGCGATACAGTCAAGAATGTTAAAAAAATTACTTCCGAATTTCTGCACGGAGTGAAAGCTGGTGTCTTCGACTTGCACTGGGATATTCACTGTCCCCACTGCAACATGATTACAGAAGAATTTAAAGACTTGGCAGACACATCAGAAATGTCTTTTTGCCCTATGTGCGATCGCGAGTTTAAAATTGATTTGCTCGATCGCGTCGAAGTTACTTTTTCCCTAAACAAAGAAATCGAAGACCCGCAACTGCGGCCCGTCTGCGCTCCCCCTCCCGTACTCCAGAGCAAACTGCAACTGGTAACGCCTTTATACTGCACTGAATCCGAGACTGTCACCTTAGAAGAAGGTAGATACCGCTACTGCTGTCCCCTGACTTTAGCTAAAGGGATTTTAAAGGTTGAAGGGGAAGGAACAGAAGACATACAAGAAATTAAACTCCAGCAGTTAGCCGGCCCAGATTTTGACAAACAAGAGCTTGTCGTGCGTCCCGGAAAACTTAAGATTGAACTAACTAATACCGAGCACAATTTGTCCGGGTTGATTTTGCATACAGATGAATTGACAGTAGAACAACTGCCCCTGCGGCTGTCAGGAATGCAACTGCTTCATCACCCGGATTATAAGCGTTTGTTCGGCGATCAAGTAATATCGGAAAGAGAGCGAGTAAAGATTCGGGCGATTACTATTATGTTTACTGATATTACTGGTTCTACCAGAATGTACGAAACACTGGGAGATACTAAAGCTTACAATATTGTGCGCGATCATTTTGAAATTTTCTTTGAGTCGATCGAGAAATTTGGCGGTAAAGTCATTAAAACAATCGGCGATGCCGTCATGGCTTCCTTTATCAGCAACGAACAAGCAATTATGGCGGCCGTCGGTGCTGTGGCCCGTTTCAGAGAATACAATTCAACTCGCCAACAAACCGAGTGGATTCAAGTCAGAATTGGCATTCACCGAGGTACGGCTTTGCTGGTAAATCTCAATAATTCGATCGACTATTTTGGTTCCACAGTCAACAAAGCTGCCCGGATTCAAAATCTTTCTAAAAGTGACGAAGTTTCGTTTTCCGAAGAAATTTACAGCGACCAAGCATTTTTGACAGCATTAAAAGCTGCAGGAGTGTCGGAAATTCACAAACGAGTTGAAGATTTAAAGGGCATACAAGGCGCACAAGTCACTTATACTGCTAGAATTAATACGGAATCAGTAATCGCACTTTCTGCTACACAGGTTGCCGAAAGAAGCTAAGCAGGTAAGCAGATATACTACTTAGTTATTGCCAGCCTCTCGTTGCGATCGTCCCGACAGCAGATAGAGTTCTTCGATCGCCCTCAGAGCATGGCTGCAAAAGTTTAGCTCATCCGGAAGCGACTGCCGTTATAATGGCAACCTCAGCTCTGATAAAAATAGTCTGAATTAATCTAGCCGCACGCTTACCAGATATGTTGGCGGCTCAATAACTGAAGTCGAGGACTTCACATCATGACTTCTCCTCAATTATCTCCAGAAAATACACCCGAATCGATCGCACCACCGGCCCTCGACATCGAACAATCAGCAGCAAAAACCGATGCCCCCTTTCCCATAGTTGGGATTGCCGCCTCAGCAGGAGGGTTGGAAGCATTCACGCAGTTACTGAGCCATTTACCGAGCGATACGGGTATGGCGTTTGTGCTGATTCAGCATTTAGCCCCCGATCACAAAAGTCTGCTGAGCGAGATTCTCGCGAGAACGACGCAAATGCCTGTTAATGAGGTAAAAGACGGCATAGCTGTAGAGCCAAATCAAGTCTACGTTATTCCGCCCAACACCAAGATGGTGGTATCTAACGGCGCGCTGAAACTATCGCCCCGCGAGAAGATTTATGGCAAATATATGCCGGGAGATGCGTTTTTTACCTCATTGGCAGTCGATCGCGGACACAAAGCAATCGCCGTAGTATTATCCGGGGGAGACGGAGACGGTTCACTCGGGCTCAACGCCATCAAAGCAGCCGGAGGCATGACTTTTGCTCAATGTCAAGGCACGGCAAAATTCGATAGTATGCCGAATACCGCTGTTGCCACAGGCAATGTCGATTTCGTTCTGCCACCGGAAAAAATTGCCGAGGAATTGGCAAACTACAGTCGCAATCCCCTTCTCACTGGTCCGCTTCCCCTGACAAAAGTTGAGGAATCGCCCGAAGAGGGAGATGCCCTGGCAAGTATTTTTGCGCTGCTAAAATCGACCACCGGCGTTGATTTCAGCCACTACAAACCCACGACGATCGCTCGACGTATCCAGCGGCGGATGGTGCTGTACAAGCTCGATAGCTTGGATGATTACGCCCAACATCTTCGGCACAATTCGGCTGAAGTCACAGCTTTGTATGAAGAAATCTTGATCCACGTTACCAGTTTCTTCCGTGACCCGGAAGCCTTTGAAAAGTTAAAAGAGCTGGTTTTCCCCACGATTACCCAAAATAAATCGGCCGAAACTCCGATTCGGATTTGGGTGGCGGGATGTTCGACAGGTGAAGAAGTTTATTCGATCGCCATTTGCTTGTTAGAGTTTTTGGGCGATCGAGCTATCCAGCCACCGATCCAGATTTTTGCCACGGACATTGGCGAACAGGCGATCGGCAAAGCGAGGTCTGGCCTCTACTCAGAAAACCAGATGGTAGATGTTTCACCAGAGCGACGTACTCGCTTCTTTATTGCCCAAGAGGAAGGTAGCTATAGAATCAGCAAGGCAGTCCGCGAACTGTGTGTATTTGCCCGACAAGACTTAGGCAGCGACCCGCCTTTTTCCAATCTCGATTTAGTTAGCTGTCGCAATGTGCTGATCTACTTGGGAGAGTCATTACAAAAAAAAGTGATGCCGATTTTCCATTACAGTCTTAACCCAACGGGCTTTCTCCTGTTAGGCACTTCTGAGAGTACCGGAGAATTTTCCTACTTGTTTACTTCAGTGGATAAAAAGTGTAAAGTTTATGCGAAAAATTTGACTGCGAGTCGTCCCACTTTTTCGTTTACGCCGAGTTCCTATCCCGTCGCTAAAGCTGCTCAACAGCAGGGAGCGAATGAAGAAAAATCAATGAATAGCTTTGACTTACAGCGAGCAACTGACCAACTGATTTTGAATCGCTATTCCCCACCAAGTGTGGTTGTCAACGAGCAGATGAAAATCATCCAACTGCGGGGAGACATCGATCCTTACTTGAGAGTGGTAGCCGAAACGCTCGACTTAAACTTGCTGGCAATGGTAAGGGCAGGCTTGCTGGTTGAGCTTCGCACCGCGATTTATCAGGCACAAACGCAGAACGTAACCATTAGGAAAGAAGGGGTATTGCTTGAATCGGGCGGACGATCGAGTCTCGTCAATTTTGAGGTGATGCCCTTCGGACCACAGGCAGTCGAAGGACGCTACTTTTTGGTGGTATTTGAAGAGGGTTTACCGCCGGTGCTTAACTTCAGCACCCTCCCTTCTGAAAGCTTCGAGCAAGCTGATTTAGTGCGCGAAATTGAGCTGCAGAGGCAGCAACTTGCAGTCGCTAACCAAGAAAAAAATGCCGCTCAAGCCCAACTGCAAGCGGTGATCCAGGCTCAGGAAAGTCTCAACCAAGACCTCAAAGTTGCGAACGAAGAAATCCTATCGAGCAACGAGGAGTTGCAAAGCACCAATGAGGAGTTAGAAACTGCCAAAGAAGAGATTCAAGCCACTAATGAGGAACTCACTACGACTAACGAGGAACTTCGCAGCCGAAATATTGAACAAAGCCTCGTCAATAACGATCTGATAAATTTGCTTTCCAGTATCAATATCCCTATCTTAATGCTGACAAACGATTTACAGATTCGACGTTTTACGCCAACGGCACCGCAAATTTTTAGTCTGATTCCCACAGATGTGGGACGACCCTTTAGCGACATCCGATCGACTCTGAACGTGAACGCTCCCGACTTGGAACAGATGATTTTGGAGGTGATTGATACTCTCCAGACGAAAGAACAAGAAGTTCAAACTTTATCGGGATATTGGTACAACCTCCGCATTCGTCCTTACCGGACAACGGAAAACCTGATTGACGGTGTGGTCATGGTTTTGATAGATATTGACGCGCTCAAACGCAGTACCAAAACCTTAGAGGCAGCACGAAATTATGCTGAGGCGATCGTGGAAACTGTGCAAACGCCTTTAGTGGCGCTAGATGCTAATTTCCGAGTGAATAAAGCAAATCGAGCCTTCTATAAAACGTTTCAGATTTCATCCTCAGAAATAGCGCAATATTCGCTGTTTGAGCTAGGAAACGGGCAGTGGAATATCCCCCAATTACGATGGATATTGGAAGATATTCTGGTTAGTGATGTTCAGCTTCAAAACTTTGAATGGGAGCACGTTTTTGACCAGATAGGGCATAAAACTATGCTGCTTAATGCTTGTAAACTTCAACAAGAAGACCAAGCTTTAATGATTCTGTTGTCGATCGAGGATATCACCGAGCGCAAGCAGTTGGAGATACTACGATGGCAGTTATTGGAGCAGGAACAGTTGGCCCGCCAACAAGCAGAAAGTGCTAACCGTGCTAAAGATGAATTTCTCGCGAATCTCTCCCACGAACTCCGCAATCCCCTGACTCCGATCCTGGGATGGGCAAAAATCCTGCGCTCCGGCGTGCTGGAAGAAGCAGCGGCTAATCGCGCTCTAGAAGTGATCGAGCGCTGCGCTAGGACGCAATCTCAGTTAATCGAAGATATCCTGGATATTGCCAGGATTACAAGCGGCAAGCTCGCTCTTAATAGCAGTTTGATGGATCTGGTTTTGGTGGTGCAAGCTGCGCTGGATGGGGTTCAATTATCAGCGGAGGCAAAAAATATTGAAATTGTTTCGCAGTTGAGTGGTGCAACTGTTTTAGGCGATGCTGATAGATTGCAACAAGTTGTGTGGAATCTTCTGTCTAATGCCATTAAGTTTACTCCTGCGGGGGGACGAGTAGAAGTCACGCTGTCGGCGATCGAGAATCAGGCTCAACTTCAAATCAGCGACACGGGAAAAGGCATTCGGGCAGACTTTTTGCCGTATATTTTCGATCGTTTCCATCAAGCCGATTTCACCAGCACTAAGCAGAATCAAGGGCTAGGATTGGGTTTGTCGATCGTGCGCCATCTGGTAGAATTGCACGGAGGAACGGTGCAAGCCGAAAGTCCGGGTGAGGGACAAGGAACTACACTGACTGTGAGATTGCCGCTGCGATTTTTGCCTCAAGAGTTGACTTCGACAATCAATTTAAAGTCAACTGTTTTGGTAGGGTCTTTAAACCCCTCAAATGATGTCGTCCCCTCTCTCGAAGGCTTGCACGTTTTAGTTGTAGACGATCAGATCGATACCCGGGAACTCTTAGAATTTGTGCTCAAAAGCTACGGGGCGGAGGTTTCGACGGTGGAATCTGCCAGAAGTGCGATCGTTGCTATGAAGGAAAACCCCGGCAGATATGACGTGCTAATCTCGGATATCGGAATGCCAAAGGATGATGGGTATTTCTTAATTCGAGAAGTGCGAGCTCTTGCTGCAGAAGCCGGAGGAGAAATCCCAGCCGTGGCGCTGACTGCTTATGCGAGCGATCGAGAACGCTCTAGAGCGATCCAAGCCGGTTTTCAAATGCATATTTCCAAACCTGTCCAGCCCGATCAAATATCATTAATAGTTGCCAATTTAGCGGGAAGATATTAAATATTTTGGAGTTTTGATTTATGATGTTTGAGATTAAATTAGGCAGTTAAACTATTGTCCCCCCCTTCTTCAGGGGGGTTAGGGGGGATGATCCGAGATTAGGAAGATGATGACCAAATACGCTGGCGTTAATACCAATTTAACGTGAAGTTGCACATATCTCGATCCCCCTAAATCCCCCTGATTGTTGGGGGACTTTGATCGGAATCTTGTCCCCCCCTTATTAAGGGGGGCTAGGGGGGATCGAGATATGTGCAGCCTCATAAAAAATTGGTATAACACTCCTTATCCCCCGGAGATCCCCCTCGCATCTCCCTTAAGAAGGGGAGTAGGGGTTGACTTTGAGAAGAGTATTGTCCCCTCTTCTTAAGGGGGGATCGATCCGAGATTAGGAGGATGATGACCAAATTAAACGACTCGAATTTCCACCTACCTTACAACCCAAAACTCATCCCTATCGCCAAGGAACTTCGGAAAAATCCAACTCCAGCCGAAAAGAAACTTTGGCAAGATTTTCTCAGAAATTTCCCTTTTCGAGTTTTGAGAGAGCGACCAATAGACAATTTTATTGTAGATTTTTATTGTGCTGCTTTAAGATTGGTAATTGAGGTTGATGGCGAGAGTCATTTTACCGAACAGGGGAAACAATATGATGCGGAAAGAACAGGGATTTTCGAGGGGTATGGACTGCAAGTTGTCAGGTTTACGAATGTTGATGTGTTGCAGTGTTTTGAGGGAGTTTGTCAGGAGTTGTTGAGTGCGTGCGATCGTCATTCTTAGGGCCAGATCCCCCCTAACCCCTTTTAATAAGGGGGGACAAGAGTGCGATCGGGCATCTCGTAATAGTTAAGGCCAGATCCCCCCTAACCCCCCTTAATAAGGGGGGGACAAGAGAGTTAGGTTGCGCTAAAAACAATTGCTAAAAATACCACAATATGAGAGTATACAAAAAAATATAATAATTACGGAGTTCAGATTCTTGGTAAATATTAAATGTCGGGGCATTACCTTCTCAAATATCGAAGCCGTAATCTTTGACAAAGACGGCACTCTAGAGGATTCTCAAGAATTTTTGAGACTGTTGGGGATGAAGCGATCGCGCCTCGCAGACGCTCAAATTCCGGGCGTTGGAGAGCCTTTACAAATGGCTTTCGGTATCGAAAGCGGCAGCATCGACCCTACGGGCTTGCTAGCAGTCGGTAGTCGCAGGGAAAATGAGATTGTTGCAGCGGGATACATCGCCGAAACCGGCAGGGGATGGCTGGAATCTTTAACTATTGCGCGCCGCGCTTTTGACGAAGCTGACGAAATGTTTAAAAATAGTGCTGTTTCTCCTTTATTTGTCGGCAGTTTGGAGGTGCTAAAATATCTTTCGGAAGCGGGTTTAAAACTGGGAATTCTTTCGGCGGCTACGACGGAGGTAGTGCAGAAATTTGTGAAACACCACGCATTAGGTGAATACATTCAGTTAGAAATGGGAGTGGATTCAACGGTTCACAAACCCGATCCGAAATTGTTTTTGGAAGCTTGTGAGAAACTCCGAGTAAATCCCGCAGCAACTTTAATGGTGGGAGATTCAGCGGGCGATATTCAGATGGGTAAAAATGCGGGCGCGGCCGGGTGTATCGGGATTTGTTGGGGGAAGGCGGAGGTTCGCCATTTGGAAAATGCTGATGTGGCGATCGCATCTTTGGATGAAATTAAAATTTTAGCAGATTGAGCAAACATCACATCGCCTGGGCAGGTTTTGCTTGGGAAAATCTCGCTTGTAGCTGAGTCCAGATCCCCCCTAACCCCCCTTAAGAAGGGGGGGGAAAGAGTGTTCAAAGTCTCCCTTTTTAACGGGGGGACAATAGTCTTCTCTTTCGTCCCGTTAAGAAGGGGAGACAAGAAAGAGCATTCAAAGTCCCCCTTCTTAAGGGGGATTTAGGGGGATCTGGCCTCGGCTATAAGCGAGAGATACAAAGGTTTTTAATCTTAAGTTAACACGATAAAAAGCATTGCCGTTTCCCTACAGCTAACAACGCAAACCCAGAATTACGACATCTCTTTCAACGCCGTCAAGTTCGGCAACTTGTGGCAGATATCCCCACCGCTGAAAGCCAAATTTCTCAAACAATCTTACACTCGGCTGATTGTGAGCAAAAATTATTCCTATGAGAGTTTTAAGCTTCAATTCTGGACTCCGCACAATTGCCGATTGCAATAAATTTTGTCCGATTCCGCAGCGTTGGCGATCGGGTGCGACGTAGATGCTAACTTCTGCTGTATGCTGATAGGCGGCGCGTCCGTAGAAAAGCTGAAAACTCAGCCAGCCAACAATATTTTGTTCTGATTCCATTACCAAAATCGGCCAGGAATTGGGGGAGTGTTCTCTGTACCAGGGGAGGCGGCTTTCGACTGAGACTGGTTTTAAATCTGCTGTGGCCATTCTGCCCGGTATTGCTGCGTTATATATTTCGACAATTGCTGGCAAATCGCTTTCTTCTGCGTCGCGAATTTTCATCGTTGGGTTGACTGTTGACTGTTGACGGTTGACTGTTAACTAATGACTAATAACTAAGGACTCTTGTACAGTTCCATAATATCGCTGAGGGCCATTCTTGAATTTGGTCCCAAAGTCAGCGGCGATGTGTGTCCTCGCTGCAAGTGTTCTGCCGCGGCACAGCCAATCATTGCGGCGTTGTCTGTACAATATTTTAATGGCGGAAACAATACTCGCAAGTTGTGTTTTGCTGCTGCTGCTTGTAAATTTTTTCGGAGTCCGCTGTTTGCTGCAACTCCCCCACCGACTACAATAGTGGTAAGCCCGAAATTTACGGCACAGTCGATCGCTCTTTTTGTTAAACCCTTAGCGACAGTTTCCTGAAAGCTGGCCGCAATATCATTAATTGTAGAGGCAGGCAAGATGCCTTCCGCACCCACATTGTTATTTTGTTTCTTGAGTTTCTGTACTAATTGCAAAACTGCGGTTTTCAAGCCGCTAAAACTGCTGTCGTAGGGATGGTAGCCGCCACCAGGCAAAGAAATTCTGCCTTCTGGTAGAGGGTATGCTTGGGGATTGCCAAGGGCGGCCAATTTGTCAATCAGCGGCCCGCCGGGATATCCTAGCTGCAAGAGTCTCGCAACTTTATCAAAAGCTTCGCCAGCGGCGTCGTCGCGCGTGTGTCCTACAGTTTCGTAAACGCCGCAATCTTTGACGTAAATAAAGCTAGTGTGTCCCCCGGAAACTAACAAACACAAAAACGGTGGCTGCAAGTCGGGTTCGGTAAGGTAAGAAGCGTAGATGTGCCCTTCAAGGTGGTGGACGCCTAAAAAAGGTTTTTGATGGACTATTGCCAAGCTTTTCGCCGCTGTCAGCCCGACTAACAATGCACCTACTAAACCGGGGGCACAAGTTGCTGCAATGCCGTCAATTTCTGACCAACTGAGGTTTGCTTCACCGAGACACTGGGCAATTACCTGATTGAGCATTTCTAGGTGACTGCGCGAAGCCACTTCCGGCACAACCCCACCAAACTGCTCGTGGATTTTAATTTGCGATGCTACAACATTGCTGCAAACTTGACGATTCTTAACAATTGCTGCTGCTGTTTCGTCACAACTTGTTTCGATTGCGAAAATGGTTGCCATTAACTGGTAATTTTATTTGATAGGTTAGTTATTGCTAGCTTAACTAATTCGGCGCAAGTCCCCCGCTCTACCTGTACTCAGGTTATTGTTAAGGGATTTTTGCCCGATCGACAGGTAAGGCCATCATCGGATGCAATGAAGGAATATCCTCGCGGTATTGCTAGCTCAGCATTGACCTATGAAAACGGCAATCCCTCATTCTATTGGGCTTTGCCGCATCAATGATGGATACTTTACACTGTCAACAAACACGATCATCTGGATTCGAGATCGGCAAGTTGAAATGCTTGTACAAAAACTTATTGTTTTGTAACAAAAGGAAACAATTCCATGCGACGATTGTTTGCTGCAATTTTAGTGTTGAGTGTCTGGATCAGTTTTGCTCCAGTTGCTTCGGCTTACAATTTAGTGCCGTGCAAAGACTCTCCCGAATTCAAGGAACTGGCTAAAAATGCACGTTCTACCAATGGCGACCCGGCATCTGCGAAAGCAAGATTTGATCGCTATTCTCAAGCTATGTGCGGCCCGGAAGGATACCCCCACTTAATCGTAGACGGCAACTTGAGCAAAGCAGGGGACTTTTTGATTCCTAGCATACTGTTCTTGTATATCGCAGGTTGGATTGGTTGGGTCGGCCGTTCTTATCTGCAAGTTACCAAAAAATCAGCAACCCCAGAGGAAAAAGAGATTATTATCGACGTTCCTTTGGCAATCAAATGTATGCTGAGCGGCGTTTTATGGCCTCTGGCAGCTCTCACATCAATCACCAGCGGTGAAATGTTTGCGAAGGACGACGAAATTACTGTTTCCCCCCGCTAAAATTGGGAAATGGAGAAGAGCTAATAGCTAACAGTTAAGTAATTAACTAGAAATTAGCAATTAGCCCGCTTACCGATCGGCAATTACCAACTGTCTGGAATTTTCAGGAGCAGAATTCATGCAATACTTTGTCAAGTTTCTTTCGACAGCACCAGTATTGGCTATCCTTTGGATATCTATTCAAGCTGCGGCTTTAATTGAATTTAACCGCTTTTTCCCCGACCTGCTTTTCCATCCAATGCCTTAAGATTTGAGGGAAATTAGGTTGCAAAACCTAGGTAAAAGTTGAGAGTTTTGATTTTTGAATTATGAGTTACAGGTTAATTTAAAGCTCAAATATCAAAACTCTCAAACATACCAGTTCGTGCTATACAGCGCATAAATGGGTAAAATTCAAGGCTATCAACTATTTAGTTATCAAATTAGTTACAAATGACTAATGACTAATGACTAATGACTAATGACTAATGACTAATATTGTGAATCGATGAAGTCTTATCTCGCCGCAGCAATTCAAATGACTAGCTTGCCTGACCTGCAAAAAAATTTGGTTCAGGCAGAGGAATTAATCGACCTGGCAGTGCGTCGGGGTGCGGAGTTAGTTTCCTTACCAGAAAATTTCTCGTTTATGGGCGAAGAAGAGGAAAAGATTGCTTTAGCAGAGGCGATCGGACTCCAAAGCGAAAAATTCCTCAAAACGATGGCACAACGGTTCCAGGTAACGATTCTGGGCGGCGGATTTCCCGTGCCGACTCCAGGGGGCAAGGTATACAATACTTGTTTGCTGGTAGACCCAAACGGCACTGAAGTGGCAAGGTACAGAAAAGTACATTTGTTCGATGTGGATGTTCCCGACGGCATTACTTACAGGGAATCGAACACTGTGAAAGCTGGTGAAGATTTGCCATCGCTTTATGTGTCGCCGGATTTAGGGACGCTGGGACTTTCCGTGTGCTATGACGTGCGGTTCCCGGAAGTGTACAGGCATTTGTCGTACAAGGGGGCTGATATTTTGTTCGTGCCGGCGGCGTTTACCGCTTACACTGGCAAGGATCACTGGAAGGTTTTGTTGCAAGCTAGGGCGATCGAGAATACTTGTTATATGATTGCCCCAGCACAAACTGGCCGCCACTACGGTCGCCGTCAAACTCACGGTCACGCGATGATTATAGACCCTTGGGGTGTTGTGTTGGCGGATGCGGGAGAGGAACCGGGTGTGGCGATTGCAGAAATTAATCCCGATCGACTAGAACAAGTCCGCCGCCAGATGCCATCTCTGCAACACCGGGTTTTTCTTTGAAGGAATTTTGAGACCCAATGGGTCTCAAAATTTCAGTTCCCGTCAATCGATTTTAGATTTTAGATTTTAGAGGTTGCAGGGCGATCGGGAACACTGCGAAAGCAATTTTAGAATTGAAGAATCGACCCCATACCTGCTGGTACAAGATAATATAGTAACCGCTACATCGGTCTTGACATAAATAACATCATGAATAGATCCCGCGAGCCCTTGCTTCATCAACGGTTTGAGTCGGATACTAGAGTCTTTCTCAGTAACATCAGGTGTTCTGGGATATAGGGCACAGCGGGCGTACCTCACAAAGCGATCGAACTGCTATATGTAACTGTCAACTGTCAACTGCTATATATTGTTTAATACAGGTTCAATGACCGTGCAATTCTGCTAAAAGGCGAATTGGCGAAAGTAGAATTGCACGAAATGCGTCTTTTTGGAGAAATGAAACACACTCTTTCGGTTTTAGTTGAAGATGAAGCGGGTGTCCTCACTCGAATTGCTGGTTTGTTTGCCCGTCGGGGTTTTAATATTGAAAGTCTGGCCGTTGGCCCGGCGGAACAAGGGGGAGTTTCTCGGATTACGATGGTTGTACCCGGAGATGACCAAATTATCGAACAGTTGACAAAGCAACTGTACAAGTTGATTAACGTGCTTAAAGTTCAGGATATAACGGAAATTCCCTGTGTGGAACGGGAGTTGATGTTGCTGAAAGTTAATGCTGCTAGCGGGACGCGATCGGAGATCATTGAGTTAGCTCAAATTTTTAGAGCGCGAGTGGTGGATATTGGTGATGATACGCTGACATTGGAAGTTGTCGGAGATCCCGGTAAAATGGTGGCGATCGTCCAAGTTCTGAATAGATTTGGGATTAAGGAAATTGCTCGTACTGGGAAAATTGCCCTGACGCGGGAGTCGGGGGTAAATACTGAGTTTCTCAAATCTTTGGAAGCGAAAGTTTAAGTTAGTTGACTGTTGACTGTTGACTGTTGACTGTTGAGGGTTGACGGTTGACGGTTAACTTGTATTGGTCATTAATTAATTGTTTGCTATTAATTATTTAAACAAGCTAATATGGAAAGCTTTCAACAGCTACAAGTTTATCAATTAGCTGAAAAAATATCAAACGAAATATGGTTTATTGTTAAAAAATGGGACGAGTTTACGAAGGATACGATGGGCAAACAAATAGTACGATCGGCTGATAGTGTTGGTGCTAATATTGCAGAAGGACATGGACGCTATAGCTGCCAAGATAATCAGCGTTTTGTGAAAATTGCTCTTGGGTTCCTTAAACGAAACAAGACACTGGTTAAGACTTGACGGAGCTCGAAATCTTTTAACTCAAGAACAGATCGATCGCCTGCATCCCTTATTAAATGAACTTTCACCAAAACTCAATGCCTATCTTAATTCACTCAAACAAAAAGCCAAAGGTTAACAGTCAACAGTCAACAGTCAACAGTCAACAGTCAAATTACCATTTAGGTTCACTTTCTATCAAAAGTGTGGCTGCGATGCTGTCTATCGGCTTTGAGAAAAAGTATCCTTGTCCGTATTCGCATTGCAGCGCTCTAAGTAAATTAAGCTGTTCGATGGTTTCGATTCCTTCAGCAATTACATCCATTCCTAAATGACTGGCTAAAATTAAAATAGTCTGTACAATCGCTTCGTTGCCTTCATCTTCAGTCATACGACTAACAAAAGCTTGATCGATTTTTAAAGCATCAGTTGGAAAAGTGTGCAGGCGGCTCAAAGAAGAATAGCCAGTGCCGAAATCGTCAATATATAATTGAATTTCTAAATTTTTCAATTCCGCGAGGATAGCGACTGCAGATTCGGCATTCTCCATGATAACGCCTTCAGTAATTTCTACCTTTAAAGTGCGAGGGTCAAGCTGAGTTTCTTGTAAAATTTCGCTAATGCGATCGATTAAATCTGGTTGTTTAAATTGCTGGTTAGAAAGGTTGACGCTGACAGTCAACGGCGGATTTGCTGGGAATTTTTGGTGCCACTCGTGGATCTGATGACAAGCCGATCGCATCATCCACCAGCCCATAGGTATAATCAATCTAGTTTCTTCAGCTACTAAAATAAACTCGCCAGGAGATACGACACCGCGCTGCGGGTGATACCACCGCAGCAGCGCTTCAAAACCGCTGATTCTACCAGTAACTAGAGAGACGATAGGCTGATAGTAAAGCTGAAATTCCTGGGAGTCTAAAGCGCGTCGCAGGTCGTTTTCCAGTTGCAAAAGGGCGACGGCGCGAGTGTGCATACTTAAGTCAAAAACTTCGTGGCGAGCTTTGCCCAATCCCTTAGCATGATACATGGCAGCATCTGCATCTCGGAGCAGTTCTTCAGGCCGATCGTACAACATGGGGAACGGGACATTGGGAACAGGAGAGTCGGAAGATAAGCAAGACAAAGAAGTTTCCCGATCGATATTTCCCAGATTCTCGGGACTCGACAATGTGCTGGTTTCCCTTGGATACGGAGGCAAACCAGAACAAACAATCCCAATGCTAGCACTGGTAAAAACTTGATATTCGTTAAGGTAAAAAGGCTCTGCCAGTTCCGCTTGCACTCGTTCGGCAATCAGGATCGCATCCTCGGTGCTTTTGATATTTTCCAGCAAAATAGCGAATTCGTCGCCGCCGAGACGGGCAACGGTATCTCCACCGCGCAAACAGATTCCCAGACGCTGCGCGATCGCGATTAGCAATCGATCGCCCACTAAATGCCCCAAACTGTCGTTAACAACCTTAAAGCGATCGAGATCGATAAACAGCACCGCAAACAAAATCTCGGGGCGGCGTTTTGAAAGATCGATCGCGTGCCCCAAGCGATCCATAAATAAAGCTCGGTTGGGCAAACCGGTTAGCATATCGTGCAAAGCATCGTGTACTAACTTATCTTCTGCTATTTTGCGGAGGGTAATATCTTCGACAGTTCCTTCGTAGTAAAGTAAATTTCCGTCAGGATCGCGAACTGCCCGGCCGTTCTCGGAAACCCAGATAGTAGTGCCATCAGCGCGATAAACTTGGGACTCGAACTCAGACACAAAACCTTGTTTTTCGATCGCGCGCAAAAACTCGACGCGCCGGTTGGGATCGACGTAAAGTTGGCGGTCTATGTCTTGGATATTCGCGATCAATTCGGTGGCCGACTCGTAGCCGTAAATTCTCGCCAAAGCAGGGTTAGCGCTGAGGTAGCGTCCGTCGGTCGTTGTCTGGAAAATGCCTTCGATCGCATTTTCAAAGATACTGCGGTATTTCTCTTCCGCCTGTTGCAGCGCGAATTCTGCCTGCTTGCGATCGGTGATATCCGTCAACGTGACGAGATAGCCTAGAACTTCACCGCTTTTGGTCATTTCTGGCACTGCTTGCCAAAAGACCCAGGTTGTGAAGTCACCCTTGCAAAAACGGTACTCTAACTTACAGGGCAACTTGTCTGTGACAGCGCGATACCACTGGCTCAAAACGCGCTCGCGGTCTTCGGGATGCAAACTTTGCGCCCAACCTTCGCCTAGTGCCTTTGGTGCAGTCAGTCCCGCCATCTCCAAAAATCGCTCATTGACGTACAAGCAATCTCCAGCAGCGTCGGCGCGGAAAATCCCGACAGGTAGTATTTTTGCCAAGGTGTAATAGCGGTATTCGCTTTCTAGCAGCGCGCTGGCAGCTACTTTCGTCTCGGTGATGTCAAACATTGCGCCTTGAAGGATGACAGACTTGCTTGCTTCATCGCGAACTGCGGTCGCTTGATCGCGGAACCAGACAACTCTGCCGTTGCGGGCGATCGCGCGGTATTCTGAAACCAGCGACCCCTCGCAGAAAATATCTTCTCCATCGCTGAATTTCTGTGTGGCGTTTTCAACTAACACCCGATCACGGTCTTCTGGGTGAACGAGTTTCAGCCACAGGTCAGGGTCTGCTCTCCATTCAGCTACAGAATAACCTAGAAAAGTCTCGATTTGCGGGCTGATGTAAAGTTTGGCAGCCTTGCGGTTGAGGGGAGAAATGTAGGTGACAGCGGGCATTTGTTCTACCAGGGCGCAGTATTTCGCTTCTACAGTGGACAGTGCTGCTTCTAGGCGCTGCCGCTCTAACTCGGCGGCTGCCCGTCCCGCAAAGATGCTGAGAATTAATCGAAATTTGGCAAGATGTGCTTCGGCCAGGGGTCGATCGTGGAAAATACAAATAATGCCTAAAGGTTCGCCGTAAGAGTTTTTCAGCAAGACTCCCAGGAAACTGCGCGCACCTGTAACTATCGGCCTGCGGTCTTCTGGAAAGGTTTCCCCAAGGTTGTCGGGACAGGCATACATTCCCGCCTCCAGCACCCGCGCTTCGGGAGTATTGGCGGTGTCGCACTCAAATTTTGGCTGCTGCTGTCCGTCGCTCCAAAAACTGATAAGTTGCAATCTATCGGCAGCAGCATCGGTGCGTGCCTTCGACTTAATCGATTTGGCAGCGACGGCGGTGCGAACTCCGAGTGCTGAGGCTAAGTGGCAAACTAAGGCATCAAAGAATTCTGCTCCCCCCGGCGAATCAGTACCTGCTAGGATTTCGCCCAGCAAATCTTCCTCTAATTGTGCGAAAGCATTAACTTTGGGAGGATTCTCGGCATTCGGGCGATCGGGATTTTCCCCCCTCGAACCCGAAATGCTCAGACTTAGGGTTTTGCTGGTTCCAGGCCCCACAATAGGCGAAGAATTCACAGTTAGGCGCTGTTGCTTGGCAAAGAATACAGCGCGGCTTATACCTAAAACTTTACCCAAGAAGCTGTCAGTTGCCGGCCACCGATTTGAGTTGGGGAAAATCAAAAAGTTTTTCCGCATTTTCAATCCTGCAGATAAATCGTCGGGCTTTAAGTCTACCAACTGCCGTTGCTCTTGGGCTAGCGGTAGACTGGAAGGCCTTCGGTGCCACTTGATATAAATCGCGGACACCACGGCTAAAGTCGCCAATAATCCCAGAAGATATGCAAGAATCTCAAAGTAAAAAAATAAATCTAGATCGAACATCGATTAGCACCGCTCGACAATTGTTGTAGTTATCTGAAGCCAATCTATTTAAAAATAACTAAGTATCGTCACGGATGGGTAACGAATACAAGGTCAGATCGCCGCGAAGGCGACAAGAGAGTTAACAGTTCACAAAAAACCTGGCAATACTTGACATTACCGAACTTTTTGTTTTTTTTTCGTACAGGCTCAACCCGTGCAGGTGAAATTGCAAACACATATATACGGTTGTGGCACTCCTCTAATGGGGTAAGTTTACGTTTACTTTTCTAATCATATTTAACGCTGCATTTACATCAGCATTAATCGGACTTTCATTCCAAGACCGAAACCACCCCCGTTTACCGCTCTTATCCTGGCAAGACTCTTGCTTACCGACAGGCTCTAAATCCCCAAATATGCACTTATTTGTATAATATGCTTGTGTAACTATTACCTTGATACCGACTAACTCAGTTTTGTAAGTAATAAATCTTATGAGCTGGATATGAGGAATTACTCCAAAAATGTGATGTTTTTTTTCTAATTTTATATTTTGTTTCCCCCTCACATTTGTGCCAATAATTAACTGGATTATTTTCTCATCCCCCAACCGCTTGACAATCCAACTGCTGGTCTGATGAAGGTAGTTTTCTAATTGCTTGTTTCGATTAAAGGTGATTTGCTGGAGTGGGCGCGTGGTAGATTTTCCCAGGTCAAATTTTGACAGTAAAAATGCTCGGTGGTGATTGACACGTTTATCAATTGATTTGAGAGGTTTTTTATCATAAATAGTTGGAGTAAATGTTGGCTTATTAGATGTCACAGCGACGAGGTTATCAATCCCTAAACATATACCTGCTCTGAGGTGGTAATTTAAATCCACCAACCTTACAGGCTTTAGACTTAGACTAGCCACCTCAAAAAAGTATAGCGTTTTTGCAGGAACTACCCTTACCTTTATGACATTTTGGGAGTTTGTAGAAATTATTATGTCACTTTGAGATAAATAAATTAGTCCCTTATTGGGGTTTATCCCGCTTTTTTCTATGGATTGGTTATCAGAAGTGAACAAGTTACCTGTACAGATTTTAGGTTGGTATTGGGGGATGCTGGGGAGGAATAAAAATGTAGCTATATCTCGGTCATAAGCTATCCTTGAATTTTGGCAATCCTCCCAAGCGTGAACAATTTGTTTGAGAACTTGATTGCTAATTTTAGCAGGGAATGATTGAGAGCCGTCTCTAGGTTTTAAGATAGCAAATAACTGTCTGATAATTTTAGTGCCACTAACTTTAGGTTCAGAAGTGAAAAAGTTTTTCCTCATAAATATTTACCAGGGTCGTTGAGATTTTTGGACAAAAATGATAAGTCATAAAACTGATGCTGACGATCTATGTAAAGCCTTTCAACAACAATCATAAATTTTGGGATAAACGAAAACTTTTTTGTTGCTTTGCTAAGCAATATACAATAAAGTCTAGGGATTATCTGATCTAGTGTAACACCCATGATGAAAGCGATCGTTTTTCAAACCCCCGGAAGCCCGTCCGTATTGAAACTGCAAGATATCCCCGCCCCTACTATACAAACAGAAACTGAAGTTTTGGTGCGGTTGCGAGCGGCTGGTATCAATCCGATAGATACTAAGTTGCGATCGCGCGGCACTTTTTACCCCGATAAAGCTCCTCACGTTTTGGGGTGCGACGGTGCTGGAGTCGTAGAGGCTGTCGGTGCTGGTGTACAAAGTTTCCAAGTAGGAGACGAGGTTTTTTTCTGCAATGGCGGTTTGGGCGGGTCGATCGGTACTTATGCTGAGTTTGCCGTTGTAGACGAACGCTTTCTCGCCCTCAAGCCTGCTGCTTTAAGTTTTGCTGAGGCGGCGGCGGCACCGTTAGTTTTAATTACAGCTTGGGAATCGCTGTACGATCGAGGGCGCTTGCAAGCCGGCCAAAAAGTGCTGGTTCAAGCTGGTGCAGGCGGTGTCGGCCACGTCGCGGTACAGTTGGCGAAATTACAGGGGGCAGAGGTTTGCACGACTGTTAGTTCTGAGGAAAAAGCCAATTTTGTCAAGAACTTAGGTGCAGATTCAGTTATTTTATACAAAAATACCAATGTTGTCGATGAGGTTTTGACTTGGACTCAAGGACAAGGAGTTGATTTGGCTTTCGATACAGTCGGGGGAGAAACTTTTTACCAAACTATTCCGGCTGTGAAGATTTATGGAGATTTGGTAACAATTTTGGAACCCGATCCAGCTTTGGGCAATTTGAAAACAGCGAGAATGCGGAATCTGAGAATTAGTCTGGAATTAATGTTAACACCAATGCTAGAAGGTTTGGTGGAGGAACAGGAACAGCAGGCTCATATTTTGCAGAAGTGTGCTCGTTTGTGCGATCGCAACTTGCTAAAAATTCACGTCAGCAAAACTTTCCCTCTCGAAGAAGCGCAAGCCGCTCACGAACTGTTAGAAACAGGCTCAGTAACTGGGAAAATAGTGCTTGAAATTGGGGGTTAAAAATGCGCCTGGTTAAATAAGAAATTCACAACTGATATCATGTCCGGTCGAGGGAACGAGATTTTTGTAGGGACCAGTGAGCCAAGAATACCTGCCAATAATTGACAATCTCAAAAACCCGCCCCGACCGGGATATTATGGTTAATTGAGCGGACATGATATGAAATTCTTGGATAGAAAGGTGCAAAATCCTCGTTAATAGTCTTGAGAGAGTTCTGGCTAATTCGACCAAGGTAAATCTTTGTTTTATATAAAATCCATTGGCATCGGAATGATCCATCTGTCTCTTCCGTTTCTCTGTATCCTCTGCGCCCTCTGCGGTTTCATCATTCCAATACAACCGGAATTCATATTATTACGCTGATGATTAAAAGGCTGGCAGCCTAAAAATGTCAACTGGTGGTATAAACAAGAGCGAAAACCGCATAGGGAAAATACCATTGTCGATCGAGCAATTTGGGCGTCAACTGCTGAATTTAACATGACGAAAGGCACAGCGGCGTCTCCTAATTTGGGATAACTAACGGCGATTCACTTGTAACCAAATTTCCAGCGTCACCAGCAGCCACAGCTTCAGCCCATAGCGGGGAAAAACTTCGCCACGATAGTTTAGCCACTCGCGGATTAGTGTTCGATCGAGGTAAGGCGCGATCGCCGCATGACGATTCAGCAGCAACGATCGCGCTTGCCGCTGCCAATCCCTCAAAAACCACTGCTGCATCGACATCACCATGCCGCTTTTCGGACGGTTGACAATGACATCGGGCAGCAAATCCGCCACAGCAGCTTTGAGAACCGCTTTTTCCTGCGCGCCCGAAAGCTTATATTCGGGCGGAATTTGCAAACTCAGCCCCACCATCCGCGCATCGAATAGAGGCGATCGAGCTTTTAGTCCCGCCGCAGCCGTGAGATTATTCACCTTGGTCAAAATGTAATCGGCTCCTTTAAACTCAATGTTGAGCCGCATCAGCCGATTCAAAAACGTCGTTTCTGTCTGTTGCAATTCCTCAGCAAAGACGGAAGGCGCATTCTTCACCTTTTCCCAAACCTCCGGCTTCAGCAAACGTGGCAAATCCACATAGCATTTTTGAAACGAAGTCAAATAAGCTGCGATCGGATCTGGTTTACCCTGAATCGAACCATACAAACTGTTGAGTAACATCGGCTTATTTTTCGGCCCGCCAAAGCACGGATCGCCGCCTTCGCCATTCAGTACCACGTCTGCGAATTGCTTTGCCGATCGCCCCAACAGCAAATTGGGAACCGTCAAGCCTTCCCCCACCGGATCATCCATCGCCGCCAGCGTTTCCGGTAGCAACTCCCAAATTTGCTGCGGCGAAACTTCTAAAATATGGTGCTCAGTACCACAATGTGCTGCGACGATGTTGGCAAATTCAATCTCGCTGGGATATTGAGCGCCAAAGTGCATCGAGAAAGTGTGTACCGGACGATCGTGCAGCCTTGTGGCGATCGCCGCGACGCAACTTGAGTCAATCCCGCCCGAAAGATATGCTGCGACTGGTTCTCCCGCTGGTAGCGCTTCCTGCACCAGTTGTTCCAAAAGCGATCGCACTTGTTGACTGTGCCATTCCAAAGGGCGATCGGCGTTAGTAATTTGCTCCTGTGGCTGCCAGTATCTCTGCCCCTCAATATCCGGTAAGTACAGGTAGCTACCGGGCCGCAACTCTCGCACGGCTTCCCACAGGGTTTGTGCTCCGGGTACAAACGCACAGCACAAGTAGTCGCGCAAAGCAACTAAATCAAGTTCTCGATCGTGATACGGATTGAGTGATCGCAGTCGAGGCGCGATCCAGCGAGTAGTTTCTGCACGGGTGTAATAGAGCGTTTTGGCTCCCACGCGATCGCGCCCCAGACACAAGGTTTGCTCCTCTCTATCCCACACAGCCACGGCAAATTGTCCTTCCAGTAAGCTCAAAGTTTGAGGACCTGACTGTTCCCATAGCCGCCCGACGATCGCCAAATCGGTCAATCCATCTGTGTCAATCTGTTGTTTGAGCATTGGAGTGCGATCAAAGCAGCAGTCACCTACCAGCACAAATCGCTGATTGGGGCTGAAGGTGGGTTGAGCTCCGATTATGGCAAAACCGGAAGTTTCCCAAGTTGCAGGGCGCGATCGGGCTTCTGGGCCCCAAGCAATGACCCAATTCGGGTTAATCAACTTCTGATTTTGCATCGATTTAATTAGCTTAAAAAATATTAGAAAGTAACTTATAAACCAAGCGAAAAATAGCTGTTCCAGCGATCGCACCTAAAGCACCCAACCATCCCACAAACAACACGCCCGTGATCGGAGAATTCGGATAAATCGCAAGTGCCGCCGTCTGTAAAGCCGGGAAAAACCACAGCAAAGCCACAGTACCTGCACCAATAATCAACATCTCAGTTTGTTCGATCGCCCTGCGGTACAGGCCGTAAATCAAACCCGCCACAATCATCCCCAACAATCCGATACTCAAGCCAGGAGACGGCAGCAAACTCGTCAGGGCGATCGCCAGCACCCCCCCCTCAAAACCCGTAAACGCCGCCCCGGACAAAACCTCCCAAATCGAAAAAGTCGCTCTCTGCGAAGGTTGCAGCCCTCCTGGAGGTGTTGCAGGAACCCGTACAGGAGGCGGCAGAGTCGGTTGAAGAGGTATCGGAGGCGGCGCCACCACGACTGTAGGTGGTTGAGAATGTTGTTGAGGCCGAGACATCAGAGCCGCTTCCACCTCACTCGCAGATTGAAAACGCTGGCTGGGAGCTGATAATAACATTCGATCGAGAACGTGAGCCAAACGCGAACTTACCTGCACCCGTGACTGCCAATTCCACTCGTTTCTGTAACTATCAAACAACTCAGTCGGCTGCAAACCACTCAGCAAAGTAATACAAGTCACAGCCAAAGCATACAAATCCGTTGCCGGATAAACTTCTTGCCCGCTCATCTGTTCTGGCGGAGCGTAACCCAAAGAATAAATACCAGTCGAAGCTTTTGCACCCCCAACACTTTGCGTTACTTGTTTAACAGCCCCAAAATCTAATAAATAAAGCCGACCGTTTTTACCCCGCATAATATTAGCAGGTTTAATATCTCGGTGAATCGAACCGCGAGAGTGAACAAAATCGAGAACCTTCAAAATTTCCCGCAGCGCCTCCACCGTTTCCACCTCCGAAAACCTGCCTTTAACAGTTAGTTCATCCTCCAAATTTTTACCGTCAATAAATTCTTGAACCAGATAGAAAAACTGATCGTTTTTTCCCGGCTGCAAACTCGTAACAGTCAGCTCAAAAAAAGCCAGCAAACTCGGAATTTGGGAATGTTCGTTTCCCAGTTCTTCCAGCACCGCCGCTTCCCGTTCAAACAGAGTTTGAGCGATTTGTAGCTGTGGCGGAGTCAGACTTACCGACGGCTGCAAAAGTTTAGCAACGCATTGCCGCATCGCTGGAGTATAGCGGTCTCTAGCCAAAAATGCCGCCCCAAAACCGCCTTGACCCAACAACCTCACGGGCAAATAGCGCCCGCCCAAAATCAGGGGCATCCCGCAAGTCGTGCAAAACTTTTGCTGCACGGTTTTCAGCAGCGAACTGTCATCGAGGTCGGGAAAATAGTTTTGAGGGCGCGGGCAGCCCGGTCGGGTGCAGTAAACTTCCATTTTTGTTTGCTAAGAAGAGGGAAGAAGGAAAAGGGAAGAACGAAGAAAAAGTGATGGTTAAACCAGATTTCGATTTCTCAACTAACCGCGAACTGCTAACTGCCAGCGACCTAAGAGATTAACTTCCCGCCGAGTTGGGAGTTGCTATTTCTATGAATCCCAAATCGAGGGCAGGGGGTTCTTTCTTCTCCAAGATGGTCGAATAAGTAGCAAACTGCGGCAAAATTTCATTGCTGAAGGCCTCTGCTGCTTTAGAACGGTAGCGGTTGGGGTTGTAAATCAGCGACAAAATGCGAGTTACCAAAACTTCGTCCATTTGAGATTTGTGCAAGACGCCCATGAGCAACTCTTTTTCGATCGCCGAAACCGAGACAAAAGCAGCTCCCAGCCCCGACTGAACGGCATTTTTAATGGCTTCGATCGAATTTAGTTCCATCTCTATTTTCAAGCGGCGCGTGTCAATGCCGCAACGAGTCAGTACCTGATCGATTACTTTGCGGATCGTAGACTGCGAATCGAGGGATATAAACTGCAATTTGTAAAGGTCTTCTTTTTGGATAGTTTCTTGTTGTACCATCGGGTGGGACGGAGGGAGAATCAGAGCCAGTTCGTCCTCAGCGTAAGGAACAATTTCTAAAGCTTCTACAAGTTCGGTAGGAATCTCTCCGCCAACAATTGCCAAATCGATTTGCCCGTTCGCCACACTCCACGCCGTGCGGCGGGTCGAGTGAACGTGAAGCTGTACTGCTACATCCGGGTACTTTTGGCGGAACATCCCGATCATCCGGGGCAGCAAATAAGTTCCCGTTGTTTGAGAAGCGCCGACGATCAAAGTACCGCCTTGGAGATTTTGCAAGTCTTCGAGAGCTCGACAAGTTTCCTGGCAAAGCGATAAAATTTTCTCGCCGTAACTCAGCAGCAGGTGTCCGGCTTCGGTCAGTTGCGCCCGCCGCCCCCCCCGGTCAAACAGCGGCACGTCCAACTGTCTCTCTAAGTTTTGCACCTGCAAGCTAACTGCTGGCTGGGATACATAGAGGCTGTCCGCGGCGCGTTTGAAGCTTCCTTCAGAGGCGATCGCCTTGAGAATGCGTAACTGGTCTAAAGTGAAAGGAAGGTCAGACATATATCTAAATTGTCAGTTGTCAGTTGTCAGTTGTCAGTTGACGGTTGACGGTTGACTGTAGGCAGCGAACAGCAAACAGCGAACAGTCAACAGCGAACAGTCAACAGCGAACAGCGAACAGTCAACAGTCAACAGCGAACAGTGAACAGTTAACTGACTGATAACCGCTGAATGCTCCCATAGATACTTTGTGACACAAATTGGCCGAGAATCAATAACTTTTCTTAATATTTGCAATGACGATCGACTTGGCGCTCGACTCCCACTTAGTTATTCTGGGCTTGTTACTGGTTTTTGCGATCGCCCACAGCGGTTTAGCAGCCCTCCGGCCCAAAGGTGAAAAGCTGATCGGGCCGAGACTTTACCGCGTTTTGTTTGCCCTAGTCAGTTTGCCGCTAGCCGTCATTCTGATTGTCTACTTTTTCAACCACCGCTACGACGGCGTACAGCTTTGGCAAGTACAGGGATTACCCGGAGTTAAACCCGCAGTTTGGATACTTTCGGCAATTTCCTTTCTGTTTCTGTACCCAGCAACTTTCAACCTCCTAGAAATTGCCGCCGTCCAAAAGCCCCAAGTTCACCTCTACGAAACTGGCATCATTCGCATCACCCGTCACCCGCAAATGGTGGGACAAGTGATTTGGTGCGTGGCCCACACCCTGTGGATTGGCACTAGCTTTACCCTCGTCACTTCTATCGGTTTGGTACTTCACCACCTGTTCGGAGTGTGGCACGGCGACAGGCGGCTTCAGGCTCGTTTTGGAGAATCCTTTGAAACCATCAAATCTCGAACCTCAATAATTCCATTTTTGGCAATCCTACAAAAGCGTCAAACCCTTGATTTGCTTGAATTTCTGCGCCCTTCCTACCTAGGTGTAGTCATTTTTACGGGCCTGCTGTGGGAAATTCATCCTTTTTTGATGCGTGTAACTAGGAACATATACTGGTAGCATGATCCCTAGAATAGAAAAAAAATTATTAAATTTTGAGGGCTCATGGTGTTGTCGGTTAGCGAACGCACTTTTGCACAAGAGGTGTTTCAAGCCTCTACCCCCGTTTTAGTTCACTTTTCGGCTCCTTGGTGCGGTTTGTGCCGCGCGATCGACCCCACGCTTAAGACTTTTGAGGCACAGTGGGCAGAAAAAGTCAAGCTCGTAGGAGTGAATGCCGATCAATGTTTCAAGTTGGCCCACACTTATCGGCTGACAAGTCTGCCCACGCTGATTTTGTTTGAGGGCGATAAAGTTCGATTTAGATTGGAAGACTACCAAGGGCGGGAGGAACTGCGGCGGACTCTGGATTCCTGGATGCTCGAGGCTCACGTAGCTTCCCCATCTCAACGGCTGCAACTTCAGGAAGTAGCCAACAGGTAACATCTTTAAGAAGTCCCATAGCTGTTAGAACCCCGACTTCTTAAAAAAATCGGGGATATAACACCTATTGTGCCGGTAAGTACAAGATTTAACGAATTTAACACGTGTTAATACCACCATGTCTAATTTAGTTAAGGTTGACTTGCTCCCTGCCTCGGAAGCGGGAAATCTCCAAGCATTAGCACTGTCTAATACAGAAATTGACGAAAAGCTGCGCTCGGTGCCGGTGTTTGTGATTACAGATGCGGTTGGTGCTCCCCTCATCGCTACTGTTCCCAAACAAGGTGAGGGTCAAAGCGGCAATGATTCGGTGACAGGAATTTTTATCAGCCAGCAGGATGCTCAAGCTTTTATCGATCGACTGAAAACTACAAACCCTCAGTTGGCGGCCTCCGTGCGCGTGACGCCGGTGTCGCTAGGGGAAATTTACCAGCTTTCTCAAGCAAATAAAGGCAAGCCGGAGGAGATCCAATTTTCTTACGTTCCGGCTCCGCAGCAGGTGCAGTTGGCTAAAACTGTACTTCAGCAGACTGGTCAACAAGTTAACGAGTTCAACGGTGTACCTCTGTTTTTGGCCAGAGGTGGCCCGGAAAATGGTTATTTGACGATTCAGCGCAACCAGCAAGAGGTGATTCCCTTGTTTTTTAACAAGGAGGATTTGCAGGGAATGGTCGATCGTTTTAAGCAGCAGCAGCAGCCCAGCGTGACAGCCACAATTAAGATTGAGGTGGTGAACTTGGAGAGCGTTTTGGAAGCTTTGCGTACTGAGGACGACCAGTTCTTGACCCAAATGATTTTGATTCCGTCGCGGGAGTCGCTGGATTTTGTGCGCCAGCTTTCTGGAAGTATCACAGACTTTGAGCAGTTGAGCGTTTTTAATAAGTTATTGACTGCCTCCGCTAGCGGAGGTTTTTTTGACTTAACTCTTGGCAATGATTTATTTCAAATACCTCCAAACAGTGCGACTCAATTTCCTGGCGGCGTGCGAGCCTTAGACGGTAACGATACCGTGAGTGGTTCATCAGATGATGATGTAATTAATGGGAATGCTGAAAATGATGTGCTGCGCGGCGGCGCTGGTAGCGACTTGCTGCGGGGTGGCAAAGGCAGCGATTTAATTTTCGGAGATGATGGTAGCGATCTGCTCACCGGCGGTCAAGATAATGATAGTATAGACGGCGGAAGTGGCAGTGATTTTTTGCGGGGAGGTAGAGAAAATGATACTCTCAACGGCGGCGAAGGCAATGATTTTTTATTAGGCGATGCAGGTTTTGACATTCTTACGGGCGGCGGCGAAATAGATAATTTTATTATCAAAATAGATGTTGATGCAGGGGTGCGGGATGCCAATTTTGCCGATCGAATTACCGATTTAAATCAAGGGGATAGAATTGCGATCGCAGGCAGTATCAGTCTTAATGACCTCAATTTCAATGCCGAGGGTGCAAACACGCTAATTTTGTTAGCTAATGGCGACATTTTAGCGAATGTTTTAAATGCAGAACCCGCAACTGTTCGCAGTTCCACATTCATCGCATCCACTACAGATTCGATTCTGAACTTGGGGTAATCGCGATCGACCTCCGCAATATCAGTTTCAGCGGCATTCATTCATCCCGACTCCGTTCGGGGTGAAATTTATGGCACATTAACTCCTAAAAACCTAAATCGATAAGGCCCCCAACCCAGCATACTTCAAAAAAAATCAAGCATTTATGCCCAGTCGTCCAAGCCTGTGTCACAATTGTTTACAGTTTTGTCAATCTAGTAGAAACTTTAAACTACCTATCAGTCATGGAACTGCTTTATCAATATGCTTGGCTGATTCCAGTCCTGCCGCTGGCAGGCGCAATGCTAGTAGGTCTAGGCTTAATCACCTTTAACCAGGCAACCAACAAACTCCGACAAGCGAATGCGATATTAATCGTCTCCGCGCTCGGAGGGTCAATGGTACTATCCTTCGCATTGCTGTGGAGTCAACTACAGGGCCACGCACCCTACACCCGCACTATTCAGTGGGCTTCTGCAGGCGACTTCTCGCTGAATATGGGCTATATCATCGACCCCCTAACGTCGGTGATGCTGGCGATCGTCACTACGGTCGCCTTTTTGGTGATGATTTACACCGACGGCTACATGGCTCACGATGACGGGTACGTGCGCTTTTACGCCTACCTGAGCATCTTCAGCGCGTCGATGTTAGGTCTAGTAATCAGCCCGAACATCGTTCAGATTTACATTTTTTGGGAACTCGTAGGTATGTGTTCGTACCTGCTAGTCGGATTTTGGTACGATCGCAAACCCGCTGCTGACGCTTGCCAAAAAGCTTTTGTCACCAACCGCGTTGGCGACTTCGGCCTACTGCTGGGTATCCTCGGCATTTACTGGGCCACCGGCAGCTTTGAATTTAGCGTGATGGGCGAACGCCTGCACTCCTTAGTCGAATCCGGTGCTCTTTCGGCGACTCTGGCGACAATCTTCGGCGTCCTGATATTTTTGGGGCCAGCAGCTAAATCCGCTCAATTCCCCCTCCACGTCTGGCTGCCAGACGCAATGGAAGGCCCGACACCGATTTCTGCTCTGATCCACGCCGCGACAATGGTAGCCGCTGGCGTATTCCTGATCGCTCGGATGTACCCGGTGTTTGAAGGGCTGCCGGCAGTCATGAATTTGATCGCCTGCACCGGCTGTTTTACGGCATTTATGGGTGCTTCGATCGCGATTACCCAAAATGACATCAAAAAAGGCTTAGCCTACTCCACCATCTCCCAACTCGGCTACATGGTGATGGCAATGGGCGTCGGCGCTTACAGTGCCGGACTTTTCCACTTGATGACTCACGCTTATTTCAAAGCAATGCTGTTCCTGTGTTCAGGTTCAGTGATTCACGGTATGGAAGCAGTTGTAGGCCACAACCCCGCACTCGCTCAAGATATGCGAGTCATGGGCGGCTTGCGGAAATATATGCCGATTACCGCTTCTTGCTTTTTAATCGGAAATTTGGCAATCTGTGGCATTCCCCCGTTTGCCGGTTTTTGGTCAAAAGACGAAATCCTCGCCAGCGCCTTCGCAGCAAATCCGGCTCTGTGGGCTGTTAGCTGGTTGACGGCCGGGATGACCGCGTTTTATATGTTCCGAATGTATTTCAGCACCTTTGAGGGCGAATTTCGGGGCAATGACAGCGCTATCAAGCGGCAACTCTTGCAACCCGGTGTTGTTTTTGGCCCGGGAGCGATGAACGTTAAGGAATTGGCATCAACTGGCGACAGTCACGATGAGCACGACCATTTGCCTCACGAATCTCCTCTGACAATGGCTCTGCCGCTAGTCTTGCTAGCAGTACCTTCTGTGTTTATCGGTTTTCTCGGTACGCCGTTTGCCAATTATTTCGAGCAGTTTGTTCGCGCGCCAGGGGAATCTCTCGAAGAAGTTTTGGAACACGCTGCTGAGTTCAATTTGACGGAATTTTTGATTATGGGCGGAAGCTCTGTAGGTATTGCTTTGCTGGGCATTACTTTGGCTTCTCTGATGTATTTGAGCCGTAAAATTGACGCAAGTGCGATCGCGCAAAAAATCAAACCGCTTTACGAGTTCTCCCTCAACAAGTGGTATCTCGACGATATCAACGATTTTCTCTTTGTCAAAGGCAGCCGCCGTTTAGCGCGGCAAGTCATGGAAGTGGATTTGCGAGTCGTCGATGGTGTAGTCAACTTAACAGGGCTTATCACTCTGGTTAGCGGCGAAGGTTTGAAATACTTTGAGAGCGGTCGCGCTCAATTTTATGCCCTGATTGTGTTTGTCGCAGTTCTGGGTTTTGCGATCGTTTCTGGAGTCGGTTAAATCTTTAGGGACACGGCATTTAGTGTCAACTTAATGTCAAACCGACTGTATCTCTTGTTTGTCTCGAAGTCTAGATCCCCCCTAACCCCCCTTGATAAGGGGGGAACAAGAGTATGCTCTCAAAGTCCCCCTTCTTAAGGGGGATTTAGGAGGATCTAGACTCAGGTAAAAGCAATATTTATCAAGGATTTTAGGCTTAAGTTTACACGCTTTGGGCATGACCGTATCCCCACTAGGAGATATTTTAAAAAATGGTATTAGGTTAATAAATCACAATTGACAATTAGCAAATATAGCAATCCTTGCAGGAGTCATAAATTTTTTACCCCACCCCAACCATCCCCTTGCCAAGGGGAGGGAGTAAGAAATTCACAAATGATGCGAGGATTGCTATAGAAATAAATCTTTCATTAAACTTAACTGTTGCGATCGCATAATTTGTCCAAATAATAGCAAAAAAAAATGTTCCGTCTAAAGAAAGTATAAAATTTAGGCTAAAATTGCCAAAATGTGTTTAAACCTAATAACTGATGGATCATTTTAAAACGCAATGGATACAGCTAACTTTCCCTGGTTAACAACAACAATTCTGTTTCCCATTGCTGCGTCCTTGCTGATTCCTTTAATTCCCGATAAGGATGGCAAGACGGTGCGGTGGTATGCCCTAATTGTGGGTTTAATCGATTTTGCCCTACTTGTTTACGCTTTTTACACTCAGTACGACTTCAGCAATCCAGATTTGCAACTGGTAGAAAGCTATACTTGGGTGCAGCAACTCGATTTGAATTGGTCGGTGGGTGCTGACGGTTTATCAATGCCGCTGATTCTGCTGACTGGTTTTATTACTACGCTGGCTACTTTAGCTGCTTGGCCTGTCACATTTAAACCGAAGCTTTTTTACTTTTTGATGCTGACAATGTACGGCGGCCAAATCGCAGTTTTTGCCGTGCAGGATATGTTGCTGTTTTTCCTGGTTTGGGAACTGGAATTAGTCCCGATTTACCTGATTTTGTCCATCTGGGGCGGCAAAAAGCGCCTCTACGCAGCAACTAAGTTTATCCTGTACACCGCAGGCGGTTCGCTGTTTATTTTGCTTGGCGGGCTGACGATGGCGTTTTACGGCGATACGGTGACTTTCGATATGCGGGCGATCGCAGCTAAAGATTATGCCCCCAATGTAGAATTGATCCTGTATACAGGTTTTTTAATAGCTTACGGCGTCAAACTGCCAATTTTTCCGCTGCACACTTGGCTCCCTGACGCTCACGGGGAAGCAACCGCACCCGCCCATATGTTGCTAGCAGGAATTCTGCTAAAAATGGGCGGTTACGCTTTACTGCGGATGAATGCGGGAATGCTCCCAGATGCTCACGCTACCTTCGCGCCCATCTTGGTAATTTTGGGTGTGGTAAATATTGTTTACGCGGCATTAACTTCTTTTGCTCAGCGCAATTTGAAGCGGAAAATTGCTTATTCTTCGATTTCGCACATGGGGTTTGTGCTGATTGGGATAGCTTCGTTTACCGATTTGGGAATTAGCGGTGCAATGCTGCAAATGGTTTCCCACGGTTTAATCGGGGCGAGTTTGTTCTTTATGGTAGGATGCACTTACGATCGTACTCACACCCTCATGCTCGATGAAATGGGCGGTGTGGGGCAGAAAATGCGTAAGGTTTTCGCGATGTGGACTGCTTGTTCTATGGCTTCTTTGGCTTTGCCGGGAATGAGCGGTTTTGTAGCAGAATTGATGGTGTTTGTGGGTTTTGCAACCAGCGATGCTTACAATCCAGTGTTTAAGGTTTGCGTGGTATTTCTAGCTGCTGTCGGGGTGATTTTGACTCCGATTTATCTGCTGTCGATGCTGCGTGAAATCTTCTACGGCCCTGAAAATAAGGAATTGTCGGAACACGAAGAGTTGGTGGATGCGGAACCGCGAGAAGTGTTTATTATTGCGGCTCTGTTAGTGCCGATTATTGGCATTGGTTTGTATCCGAAGATGCTGACTCAGGTTTACGATGCGACTACTGTACAGTTGACTGCAAAGTTGCGCGATTCTGTGCCTTCTTTGGTGGCTAAGGCTGCTGCGGATAAAACTGTGTCTTTGCGCGCACCGGCGATCGAGCCGAGTAAGTTGTAATTTAAACTGGATTTAGGAAGAAAACCCCCAAAATCTTAGAAAGATAGAGTTTGGGGGTTTTCTATTTTTATTGATAGACAAATCAGGGAAACTTTGGCTCTCAAGCAATTAAAATTTGGGTTGAAAAACAAAGGGAGTAGGCAGTATAATTAATAGTCATGCTGCTGAGTGATCGCTTAGCTTAAATTTAGAATTTAACCCCTATATTCAAACAGGTAAGTTATGTCGCTGCTTCAAAACGCCATTGACTCCATACAGGTGGGTGTTGAAGACTATCTGATGGAGGACGACAGAAGATACCTATCTGCAGTGAGAAACATTTGCGCTGGAATACTTCTTCTATATAAAGAAAAACTAAAGCGCTTATCGCCACAACAGGAAGGTGACAACGAAGTTTTAATCAAACAATCGATCAAGCCTATTCGTGGTGACCAAGGTAACATCTTATTTGTTGGAGATACTGAGAAAACAGTAGATGTTCACACAATTGAGAAAAGATTTAAAGACCTGAAGATAAAATATGATTGGAAAAGATTTCAAGAACTCAATAAGCTCCGCAATAAGATAGAACATTACTATCCAGATAAGTCGCCTAGCGCAGTTCGTGAAGTCATTGTCAAGTCATTTTTTATAATTCAAGATTTCATTAGTCGATATTTAGAGGAAGAACCGTTTAACCTTCTTGGTGAAGAGTGCTGGGAAACTCTATTAGAAACAGAAGAGGTGTACAAAGCCGCAGAGGAAAATTGTAGACAATCCTGGGAGAAATTGGGCTTTAAAAGCTCGGTGTTAGAGCATATAGTAGAAAATATTAGATGTCCAGTCTGCCACTCAAATTTAATCAAAGCTCAAGAGAAATCTAATATTTTTCCCTCTTTGAGTTGTAGCTCATGTAGTAACTCTTTTGAGCTGAATGATGATGCTGAAGATGTAGATAGTTTTGCTCACTGTAACGATTGTGAAACGGAGTCATCGGTAGTGGAATTAGGGGACAAATGGATTTGCTTTTCGTGCCATAAAGTCCACAACGATAACGATGTAGGCTGCTGTGGATACTGTGATGCATTTATTGCTGGAAATTTAGAAGATAGTTTTTTATCAGGTTGCTTAATGTGTGAAGGTCAAATGGGACATTACATGAATTCAAAAGCATACGATTAAGGTGTCCCCAGTGGACACGGCATAACAACGCCCATGCACCCGACCGTTTAGAGGTAATCTGTTGACTCGCCCTTCAATTCGCTACGAGCGCTCTCTGAATTTCTATCCTTATTGTTCGGCCAAGAGTGCGATATTTGTCAAGGTCGATCGCCCGGAGTAAGTGAGGTATCATATTTACAGTGTAACTGATAGCTATAATTTATAATTATGAACTCACTCCAGTTTAAAATCTTCATAAAGCTCAATAGAATTAGAGGCGCAGAGAAGGAATTGCGCCCAGACTTTTTCAAGATGTCTATTCATCACTAGAACTTATGATTATCTGTTTAGGACTACAGGAAATAGCAATAACAACTAATCATCAGGTTTGGCTTTGCAAAGCCAATTTTTGAGAGTCGTGTCTAATAGGAATCTGAATGATGAACTCTGCTCCCTGGCCGGGATGAGAAACACACTTCAACTGTCCGCGATGTTTTTCTACCACAATCTGGTAGCTGATTGACAGCCCCAGACCGGTGCCCTTCCCTACAGGTTTCGTCGTGAAGAACGGGTCGAACAACCGCCGGTTCACTTCCTCTGTCATACCGGGGCCATTGTCGCAAATGCGAATCACAACAAATTGGGGAGCTTTGCGGGTCACGCCGAGCTTGGAGGAATCCACCTCAGCCGAAGAAGATGTAGAGCTTTTCGCAAGGGGGGGATTGGAAATCGGGGATTTTTCTTCTTCCCCATACCCCACTGAGGTGCGAATTGCGATCGTGCGCGCCCCCCTTTGGTCATGAAGAGTGTCAATCGCATTCGCCAGTAAATTTACAAACACCTGGTTCAGTTGGCCCGCATAGCACTCCACCAGCGGCAGCGGGCCGTACTCTTTAATTATTTGAATAGCAGGCTGGTCTAATTTGGCTTGCAGTCGGTGCTGCAAAATCAATAGGGTGTTATCGATGCCCTCATGGATATCGACCTCTTTCATTTCCGCTTCATCCAGTCGCGAGAAGTTTCGCAGGGAGAGGACAATTTCGCGAATTCGGTCTGCCCCCACCTTCATCGAATCCAGCACTTTGGGTAAGTCTTCCATCAAGAAATCTAATTCGATTGCCTCAATATCCTCAACAATCGCTGCTGTGGGATGGGGGTATTGTTCTTGATAGAGTTTCACCAGTCCTAGTATATCTTCACAGTAAGTCCTGACGTGAGTTAGGTTGCCATATATGAAGTTAATCGGGTTATTGATTTCGTGGGCCACCCCGGCAACCATCTGTCCCAGGGAGGACATTTTCTCAGTCTGAATTAGCTGGGTCTGGGTGCGCTTGAGTTCTTGGAAAGAAAGCTCTAGTTGTTCGGCTTGTTTTTTTAGTTGCGCTTCTGATATTCGCAGAGCTTGCTCTATCTGCACGCGATCGCGAATTTCCTGGCTCAGGAGCAGATTTTTTTCTTTTAATTCCTGCGTCCTCTCTTCCACCTTATGTTCTAAAGTCCGGCTGTAATCTTCTAATTGCTCATTGGCTTGTTTCAGGTTGTCAGTCGCCTCAGACAAATTGGCATAGAGTCGGGCATTTTCCAGGGAAATCGCCGCTTGAGAACAGAGCACGGTTAAAACTTCTAGGCGATCGGGAGTAAACGCACTCCTTGTCAGATTATTTTCCAAGTAAAGCAGACCAATGAGCTTTCCTTTATGGACGATCGGCATACATAAAACTGACTTGGGTTGGGCGTTAACTATATAGCTATCCCTGGTAAAAATTCCCTCCTGACTCGCATCATTTAAAACCACATTTTTCTGAGTCCTAGCCACATAATTGAGGAGAGAAAAAGGCAATTTCTGAGTAGTTTCTATTGGTGCGGATTGCAGCACGACTACCTCATTATTATCTATGCTTGCCGTCCCTTCTACCACGAGTTGACCATCTTTGTCCAAAATTAAATAGCTTTTTTCAGCCCCAGCATTCTCGATCGCAATTTTCAATAACTTAGAAAGCAGACTTTCCAGAACAATTTCGCCAGAAATAGCTTGAGAAGATTTCATCACAGAGGCGAAATCCAGTGCTGCAAAACTCCCGGTAGTCGTCGAACACGTCGTCCGTGATACGTCGAAGCTGGGGGTTTCTTTAGTCAGTATTCGCGAGAAGAATTCAGGATATTCTTCTGATAAATCCTGCACTTTTGCTTTGGCTCCCCAGCGAAGATAGCCATAGTAAGCATCCGTCAAATAAATCTCCGCTATCTTCTCCCGCCCGCGAGAGAAATAAAACTCAGCAGCCCGTTCATTAGCTAGGGCTTCTTCCTGAATGTATCCCTGTTCTCTGGCTCCTTGAATGCTAGCGTCATAATACTCCATCGCTTTGCCAATTTTACCCAATACCCGCGCTTTCTCCGCCTCCACTAATTCGTACTTATGCTGGAAGTTAGACGGGGCATGAAATGCCCATTTCTGCATTTTTTCTTGATTAGCTTCAACTAAGCTGATGTATTGCTGTTGTTCGGCGTGTGAAGCTTGAGGATAAACAGCGAGTAGAGCAAGGGAATAATAGAAGTTGTGAGGAGCACTAACTACCATTCCCATCACGCTGACTGCGTGTTCGGCGGCTAAACTGGCATTGGCAACGGCATTCTTGGGTTCTTTAAATAGATATAATAGAATTGTCTTGGCTAGATAAGTTATAAACAGCAAAATTCTATTGTTAGTTTCAAGAAAAACAGGCAACATTTGTGTTTCATTAAAACTTTTGCCCGCCAACTGACATTGGGTCTCAGATTCATTTTGAAGATTTAGCGTCAATTGGTGAAATATTTGGATGTAATAGATAGAATAATCTTGTTTTAGTTTGAGCGCTAAATCTAGATATTGCTCTTGTTCCTCTTCTACAATGTCTAATCGTTCGCCCGTTAAAAATATGCTCGCACAATAGACAGTAACACAATAACCGGCATATTCTATATCTCCAGTTTCCACTCCACTTTGAAACGCTGACAGTAAGGGGACTAAAGCTTTTTTAGCTGGCTCTTTCCAGTGTATAACCAAGCCATAAAATAATTGATTAACTTTACATTTAAGCGAGTTAGCATTAAATTTATTCAACAACGTTAATCCCAAGTTACCCGACTGATATGCGGCATCTATATCCCCTATTACCGAACACAGTATTACACTATAAAAAGCATACGCAAAAGCAGTAAAAGGCGAATGACCATACTCCATGCAGATTTTAACCAAAGTCACTGCAAGTGGAGCCAAAATTGCGGGATTAGCAGTAATAACAGGAGAAATAAGAGAAGTCAGTATACTTAAAGCGGCTATTTTGTAAGGGTCTGTTATCTCTGGGATATTGTCTAAGTCTGCGATATTTGGCAACTCAACCAGAAAACCCCCGTTACCCTGGTCATTTGACAAGGAAACACCCAGCATATCCAGCACTTGCAGTCCCGTATCAATGGCTTTTAACATCTGATTTTGAGCCATATAATACTGGATTTGTAGCTCGTATACTTTCACTTTTTCGAGCAGGGTGCTAGCTTGTTGCAGAACAACTTCAGCAAGAATTGCTGACTTTTCGTAATTGGTATTAATATATTCTGCTTCCACCGCTTCTACATAGAGTGCTAGTGTCAGATCGTAGTTACTCTGCCAACTGTTTTCTGCCAAGAGTTCTAACCCTACTCTTAGTTGGGTGACAGCAGCTTCATAAGCTGACGCTGCTTTGGCTTTTCGACCAGCTATTAAATTTAATCGGGCTAGACGATCTTTTTTGGGCTGATCGGTGATGAAGTCAGCCCCAACATTTAACTGATTGACAATCTCAAAAATATTTTCTTCAATCTCGTCTGCTGGAGTATTCTCAAGTAGCAGTTCACCAATTTTTAAATGGGTCTGTTGTTTCTGAGATTCGGGAATAAGAGAATACGCCGCTTGCTGCACCCGGTCATGGAGAAATTTGTAAGCGATAGGCGCGTGATGGCTGTAAGGGAAAGGACCAGGTGAGCATGATAGCAGAGGAGAATCTGGAGCTATTGTCTCATTTCCTTCCCTGCTCATTTCATCGGAGGTAAAAACGAGAGGGATTTTGTAGGCTTCGCTCAGGGGCAAAACCAAGCCAGCCTGAAGCGCTTCCCACAAATGGGCTGCCGTTTCCGACTGAGATTTTTCATTGACAATAGCCAGAACCTCTAAATTAAATTTGTCTCCAATACAGGCGGCTAATTTTAAGACATCCTGCGTTTCCTCCGAGAGTTTTTGAATATTTCTGGCAATCAGTTCGACGACATTATAATCCGTGATGCCTACTGCTTGAATTTGGTTCAATGACCAATGCCAGCACCCAGCACTGAATTCAAAGGTTAATAGCTTTTCTTGATGCAGAGTAGCGAACATCTGAGTCAAGAAGAAAGGATTCCCCTGAGTTTTATTGAAAAGTAGCTCGGACAATTCAGAAACCCGGTTTCTCGGAGCGGAAGACTCCTTCAGGGTATCCGCTACCAGCAAGCTGACGTTGCCAATATCCAAAGGACGGAGGGTGATATTATTTACAACCGCCCCATTCTTTTGAATCTCCTCCAACGTCAGCATCAACGGATGCGTCGGACTAACTTCATTATCTCGATAGGCTCCCATCAGCAGTAAATATTGGCTGTCAGGGTCACAAATCAGCAGATGAATTAACTTGAGCGATGCCGAATCTGCCCACTGTAAGTCATCCAAAAAGACGACGAGGGGGTGTGAGGGTTTAGTAAATACATGAATGAATTCTTTAAACACGCGATTAAAGCGATTCTCTGATTCAGATGGCCCCAATTGCGGAACAGCTACTTGAGGGCCGACAATCAGTTCGACTTCGGGAATGACATCTATTATGACTTGGCCATTGGAGCCTAAAGCTTCTAAAAGTTGCTGTTTCCAAATCGCTAGTTTTTCCGAACTTTCTGTTAACAGGTGCCGCATCAAGCCGGCGAAAGCTTGAATCAATGAAGCATAAGGAATATTTCGCTTTAATTGGTCAAATTTACCGGAGATAAAATAGCCCCGCTGCCGGAGAATGGGTTTTTGAACTTCATTCACTAAGGAAGATTTGCCAATTCCTGAGTAACCGCTCACTAGCATCATTTCGCTGTTTCCGCCGGAGACTCGCTCAAAGGCTTCCATCAAAGTGGCTACTTCTTGCTCGCGGCCATATAGTTTTTGCGGGATAAGAAATTGTCCAAATTTATCCCTCTTACCGATGGGAAAGTTGCCAATTTTCCCATGCGTTTGCAGTTGATGACGGCACATTTCTAGGTCAGCTTTTAGCCCCAGGGCGCTTTGGTATCTGTCTTCAGCGGTTTTGGCTAATAATTTCATTACGATGTCAGAAATCGCTTCGGGAATCTCACCGATATGCTCATGGGGTGGCACTGGTCTTTTAGCGATATGGCAGTGAATTAATTCCAGGAGGTCGGTGGCTTGATGTGGCAGCTTTCCAGTCAGAATTTCATAAAAGGTGACACCTAATGAGTAAAAGTCGGTGCGGTAGTCAATTGAGCGATTCATCCGCCCGGTTTGCTCTGGAGACATATAGGCGGGGGTGCCTTCTAGCAAGTTGGGATTGCTGAGGCTCTGGTTTTCTCGCTCTAGGTACGTGGAAATGCTAAAATCTATGATTTTAATTTTATCTGTTTTGGAATTGATAATGATATTCTGCGGTTTAATATCTTTATGGATAATCTTATTTTCATGCAGTTGAGCTAGGGTCTCTGCCAAATGAATTGCCAGACTTAGAAATTCGCTTATTTCAAGGTGTTTAGCTGCGATTAGGTTTTTCAGAGATTTTCCCCCAAAATCTTCTAATATCAGCGCCAGACCGTTATTATGCTTTTGTAAAGAGTGAGCTTTGACAATCCCTGCCATGTCAAGAGTTTTGAGGATTTTATATTCATGTCTCAACCGGGCGATTTCTTCTATTGTGGGATACTCGGCTTTGAGGGTTTTTACTATAACGTGAGTTTGCTCCGACTGCTTAACCCCCCGATAAATAACTGTATTGACACCTTCATGAAGCGGCAACGATAAGAGTTTGTAACCTGGCAGCGTGGTTTTCATATTCGTTTTTTCCATGAGTACGATTATTCTGGCCTGGAATTGATAGAGGGAAATCGGAGGCGGCGATGTTCGATCGCCTGTTGGGAAAAATTAAACGAGCAGGGAATCAGCTTATTAGCAAGTGGCAATATTTTATCCGCTCATTCAATGCTAAAGTGCATCAGGGTCGGATATTTATCTATAATACTTCTGCTGGAGTTGGACAAGTAAGAAGGCGCATTCACATAAATTATCCGATCGCACTACCTCAATCATCTGTTTAAACGTCTCTCGCTGTACTTCGCACAGATGCTTAAAGTTTTCCGAACTCAGGTTTTTCACATCCCAGTAGCTTACCTGTTTCAGCATGAATTATTCCAACTTACTATTATACATCCTACTACCACATATTTGCAGCACTGCGACCGAGCGCTAGTGTTCGCGTCGAGCGAAACATTTGTATGAGAGCAGCATACCCCCAAAAATTGAGTTAGAAGATAATATTGGCAAGATGGTCATCCTTGATATAGAAACAGGCGACTCTAAAGTTGATGAAAATGGTTTACACGCTGCTGATTACCTGAGTGCGAAACATCCAAATGCTAGACTTTTGGGTATCCCTATTGGATATAAACTTGCTGCATCTGTAGGTAGTGTCATTGAGCGTCTCTCTAAGTAATTTCACGTATGGTAGGTGATAGATAGGCTAAACTTAATTTTATTGGATTTTGCTTGAAAGTCAAGCTGTTAGAGTTGGAATTCATAAGAACGTTCACTGGGGTGGTTCCGAAAGACTCTGACCCTGATTTATATGTACTCTATGTTTCCGTTTTCTAAGAGAGCGCATTCTCAAGGAGAAACTTTAGACGACATACAAGCGAACTTACGTGAAGCGAGTAAAATGTGGTTGGAAGATGAGAATCGAGCATTAAATCGACCTTCTATTCACTACGAGGTTCACTTAAGTACGATCGCTCTTTTAGTCTTTACCCTTAATTATTCTAGTTTCTCTAGTTGGGAGGATAGCAGCGAATGCTAACCGGACTGCAACTCATGCTAAAAACCATCGAAGGTATTTGCATCACTTGCCAAACAATCCTATAATGGGTCATCATAATCTTGATGATTGTTTCGTTTCATTTTTATAACTAAGCTAATATGCGATCGCTTGTCTTGACTCTAGCTCTCATATGTTTAGCCACCCCCGCTGTTGCCACAACCTGCGAGGAAAGCTTTCAAAAAAAGGGGGACTTTTTGAATGGTGCCGCCTTTTCTGCACGTGTTCAGGTTGAGGGGTTATCGATAGAGAGAGCATTTTCCCAATTACGACCCATTTTGGCCCGCGAAGGCATCAAGACTCTCAGCACGGATCTGAACTTAGGTGTAATGAAAGCAGAAAATCCCGCCACAGCATTTCAGCGTGCTTTGCCAATTGATGTATTTGCCTCAATGGACGGCAATCTATTAAATGTTGAGATGATCTTTACCCTTCCCAGTGGGGTGGGTGCAAGTAAAGACACGGTGAAGGGATACTTGTGTGGTGCACTAAATCAATTATTGCCCCAAACTACAAAGTAATATCTAATCATTCATTTGATGAATTGTAGTTTCCCACACTCGATCGCCAAACCCAATACTTCAAAATTACCTGGGGGCGATCGCTCTTTAATTCGGTGCGTTAGCGAAGCCCTCGAAGAGGATCGCTCTCTGAGTTTCTAGCCTTATTGTCCTATGGATAGTGTGATATTAGTTTGGGCGATCGAAGTGTTAGACAGCAACTACAGTATAATTAATAGTTATACGCTCTGAGTTATTTGTTGAAGCATAGTTGTAAGCTTACTGGTGGGTAATTAAAATTTATGAGCTATTCAGAAGCATTTTCACCCAACTACATTACGGCACGAGAGCGATTTCGAGCAGCATCTTCATCTGTCGGTTATCAGGACACTGCCTATCCAATCGAGCAGGTTAGTCCAACTGGTGAAGAATTAACTATTGATGTGGCTATCGGTGGTTCTTCCAACCCACGACGATGTGTAGTCATTTCTAGTGGCTTGCATGGAGTAGAAGGCTTTCTGGGCTCTGCAATTCAACTTACCTTGTTAGAAAATCACCAACTTCTCAGATCGTTGTCGCCTGATTTTAAGGTTATATTTATTCATGCTCTGAATCCTTATGGTTTTGCATGGCGACGACGTTGGAATGAAAACAACATAGACATAAACCGTAACTTTTTATTATCTGAAGAAAATTTTGATGGCAGCCCAAAGGATTATCCTAAATTCAATTCCTTTCTAAATTCAACGTCGTCGCCATCACGCTTTGAACCTTATATTTTTCAATCTCTCTGGCTGATTTTGAAATATGGAATGACGAGTTTGAAAAACACTTTTCCTGTAGGGCAATACGATTTTCCAAAGGGGCTGTTTTTTGGCGGTCATGCTCCATCCAAAACTCAAGAGATTCTGGCTAGCAATTTGCCCCAATGGATTGGTAATGCTTCTGAGGTAGTGCATATTGATTTCCACACAGGTTTAGGGCGCTGGGGAACTTATAAGCTTTTGTTTAACGGATCTGCAACATCAGAATCTTGTTCAAGACTAGCTCAACGATTTGGAGCAGAAACAATAGAACCGAACAATACAGAAGGTGTGTCATATCCAATTCGCGGTGGATTAAAAACATGGTGCCAAGCTCTTCTACCAGAGTGTCGCTATGATTTACTAACTGCAGAATTTGGCACTTACTCAACGATTAAAGTTTTGAAGGCATTGCGGGCGGAGAATCGTGCTTACTGGTGGGGTAAGTCAGACCAGAACTATGAATGGACAAAAAACCAGTTGGTAGAAATGTTTGCACCCAGATCTCGCAAGTGGCGAGAACAATGCTTAACTCAAGGACTTGATGTTTGTAAACGAGCGTTGATGGACTGAAGGAGTTGCGACGGTAAGCGATCGCAATACTGAATACATTAAAAATACCAGTAGATCGATCGCCCTTCAATTCAATGCGTTAGCGAAGCCCTCGAAGAGGATCGCTCTTGATGTTTCTAGCGTTAAGTTTATTGGTGGATGTTCTGCATCAAGTGGGATGGAGAGCTTTTTACACTTGGCAAATGGTGTTTTGTCGCGGAAAGCTGTGCAACCATTTCTGCACGAGACGAAACCTCAAGCTTACGGAACATTCGCTTCAAAGCTTGCTTCACTGAATTCTCAGTAATCCAAAGTTCCCTCCCGATTTCTGCGTTGGTTCGCCCCAAAGCAACCAATTCGGCAATTTGCAATTCACGAGGCGTTAGGCGTGAGGTCTTGAAAGGTTGGTGTTGCGATTCCCTACGGGATAGCTTCGCTTCGCGTACTGTTGCAGCCCAAACAGACAAGTGCAAACAAATCGCACTCAAATCCGCTAGATTTTCTGTATCGAAAGCGGGCATTGACTGTTCGCGGGTGCAACCCACTACACCCATTAATTGACCGCGACTGACAATCGGCCCCGCCATCACGTGCCAATGATCGGGTCGGGGACAAATTATTGTCCAAACCTTGGGAGATGCCACCAATGCTTCATGGACAGGAGCGTGGCGCTCCGCTAAATAACGCACAACAGGATTGTGTTCGATCGATAGCCCAACTTTCAGTATTTTCTGAAGATTACTATCTACCAAGGGCAGTTGATCGAAGAAAAAGATTCCCGATCGTTTAGCTGCAAAATACTCGCCGATTTTGGGCAGGACTTGCGATCGCAAATCTTGTTCGTCCTTTACCTGGTCGAGCGCTTCAAATAAAAGCTGCAAGGGACTGTTCATGGTCATGGTGTCAAAAAGAGTACCCGATCGAGGTCTAGAAGCATTGCAATACTCGAATTATATTATCCTTGTAAACTCCAAAGCAACTTGACATGACAACCAGTTCGGAAATCGAGCCTGAGCGCACTCCCACACGTGTGATACTCATCAGCTTTTATGTGACTTCAATCATCTTTAATGTCTGCTTGATTGCTCAGTTATTAACGGTTGGAGTTGCCTACTTCAATAATCCTGCATGGTGGAATATTCATGTTTGGTTCGTGCGAGGGTACAGTGGGCTGTCATTAGTATTACTGGGATGGTCGTTAATCGCGCCCTTCTCACGCAGAATACGAAATCTCGCCGCAAGTTTGCCAGTGCTGCTTGGGCTACAATTTTCCAGCATTCATCTCAACAGTCCTCTTCACCTGGAAATACTCCATCCTCTAATTGGATTTACATTACTCTATGTTTCTTCAAGCCTTGTACATTCCCTAGGGCGCACTTTCTCGCCCACCAACAATCATAACCATTAAATTTGAGAGGTATAAATGACGCAAGATACAATTTTTAGTCCCTTCTTTGCAACAGTGTTTCTAACATTCTTAGTCTGGGTGTATATGTACATCCGCCGTATCAGTTTTATCAGCAGTATCAAGCTCGCTCCGAATGAACTTGCTGTACCGGGCGCACTGGCACAAATTTCGCCACCAAGCGTATCCAATCCATCGGATAACCTAAAAAACCTGTTCGAGATTCCGGTACTTTTCTATGCGCTTGTCCTATACCTGTTCATCACAAAGCAGGTGGATACAGTGTATGTGAACGCCGCGTGGGTATTCGTTGTATTTCGTACATTGCATAGTGCTGTTCATTGCACATTCAATCTCATCATACTTCGGTTCTACCTCTACCTATTTGCCACACTCGCGGTGTGGTTCATCGCGATCCGCGCAGCGCTTATCCACTTTGGCACAATCAATTAACCTCGTTCAAAGGAGGTAGAAGTTATCAACAGGCGCCGAACAATGAGGGTGCAGCGGAAACTCCACCCTGTTTCTGCGTGTGTGTTTGGGGTCTGGCTGGGCGATCTGCCACTGAACCGAGTCGTTAGATCGCGATCGCAATACCCAATACTTTAAAATTACCAGTAGAGCGATCGCTCTTCAATTCTGTGCGAGTAGTATAATGGACGAGAGATTGAGCTCCCGATTAAATTTCCATGTATAGACCAACTGCTTTTCAAGAAGACAATCTTGATAAACTGGTTGCTTTCATGAGAGCCAATAGTTTTGCAACATTGGTATCTAGCGTAGAGGCTGTACCTTGTGCTTCACATATTCCTCTCGTCATCGCAATGCAAGGGCAGGTCGTAAAATTGAGCGGTCATCTCTCGAAGCAAAATCCTCAATGGCAAGCCTTCGGATCTGCTGAGTCATTGGCTATCTTTACCGGGCCGCACGCTTACATCTCCCCTACACAGTATGAAAAACACGAGAGCGTACCAACATGGAACTATATTGCTGTTCATGCGTATGGTGTTCCCAAAATCATCATGCTCAATGACTCACCAAAAGCCATGAACAAGATGATAAATCAGATGATAGACGCCTACGAGGTTGACTACCAATCGCATTGGGACGGTTTATCAAATCAATTCCGTGAAGGGATGATGGATGGTATTGTAGGATTTGAGATGACTGTAACTCGACTGGAAAGAAAGTACAAGCTCAGTCAAAACCGCAGCCAAGTCGATCTAGAAACTGTGTCAAACACACTACTACAGAGTTTAGATTCGGCCGCTCGTGCGGTGGGTGTCGAGATGAAACAGAACCTGGAATCGAATTAGACTGTGGAGCGCACAATTGCTGCTGCTTAAATTTAGGATGAAGGGAAAATTAAACATTTAGCTTTGACTAATTTTAATGATGTTTTAGACCCACCTGCTGTGGGGCTCAATCCTTGGTCTTAGGCTGGAAGTATCCGAACATTAGGCAGATAATTCTAGAGTGTTTAATTTGATACTAAATACTACCGATGTCGATCGGTTCGGCCCTATTGCTGAGAAATCTAGAGATTTGTATAAGTCGATTGGGGACTGCGACGAGGACTATCGGCGGTGAGAGGGTTGCGAAAATTAGTCGATCGGGATATGATTTTTTTTCTTCAAATCTCTTTCTAATTTTTATAGCTCCATGAGGAGGCAGACCGACATAAAAGGTATATCATAACCTTAACCGGATCATTTCTTCCCAGATATGTTCTACTGTTCTAATCCCAGGTGTTCTCATCCTTTCAATCCCGACAACTCTAAATTTTGTCAAAGTTGCGGCCAGTCCGACCTCACGCCTCTCTTCAGAAACCGCTACCGCGTGATTCGACTGTTGGGCGAAGGGGGATTTGGGAGAACTTATGAAGCGGTAGATACGGATCGCATGGACGATCCCTGCGTAATTAAGCAGTTTGTACCCCAATTTCAAGGAACCTCAGCACTTGAAAAAGCCTCACAATTGTTTAAAGAAGAAGCGAAACGACTTTACGAACTCGGTGAACATCCCCAAATTCCTCGATTAATTGCTTATTTTGAACAAGACAAGCGACTTTATTTAGTACAAGAGTTGATTGAGGGGCAAACTTTACTAGCAGAATTAACTCAGCAGGGTGTTTTTAGCGAAGAAAAAATTTGGCAGTTGTTGGCAGATGTACTGCCGATTTTGAAATTTGTGCACGATCGCCATGTCATTCACCGAGACATCAAACTTGAGAATATCATGCGGCGCCGCACCTCTGTTAGCTCCTCCCTGCCAAAGGCGGGAAATTTTCGGAATTCAGCTTTCCGAAGGGGAGAGCGGGGAGAGTTAGTTTTGATAGATTTCGGTATTTCCAAGCAAGTGACGGGCTCGCTGATGAGCAAAGTAGGCACGACGGTAGGAACGCCCGGATATTCGCCTGTAGAACAAATGCGCGGTCAAGTTTTCCCCGGAAGCGATTTGTACAGTTTGGGAATAACTTGCCTGAGACTGCTAACTCAATGTTTGCCAAAAGTTGACGGTTCCGATGACCTTTATGACCCGATAAACGGCGGCTGGATGTGGAGAGAACGCTTGCCAGCAGGCACAAAAATTAGCAGCGAGTTGACAAAAATTTTAGATAAGTTAATTGAAGATTATCTCAAAAATAGATATCAATCTGCTGATGAAGTAATTAAAGCTTTAAATCTCTATTGTTTACCTCCCCAACCCCCTTTTGTCAAGGGAGGACTACTTTCTTTAAATTCTTCTGTGACCAAGGGAGGCCCACTTGCTTTAAATTCTTCTGTGACCAAGGGAGGGCCCCTTGCTATCCATACTCCGCTCAATCAAAGCGGGCAAATCAATAGCAATATCTCTCTCAATAGCAGGGTAAAATCCCGCACCAATCCGCCTCCGAACCAGGCCTCGCAGAGAATGCCCGCTGTCAAAAGCACTTTTAAATTTCAGGTGGTGACAGTAGACAAGCGCGGGAAGCAAACTAATGTTAACAGCGGGCAAGCGCGTTTTTTTGAAGAACATCTTGGTAGCAGTACACTGCTGGAAATGGTATCTGTTCCTGGCGGTACTTTCCTCATGGGTTCTCCAAAAAATCGGGGTGACAGCGACGAAAAACCGCAGCACCCAGTAACTTTAGGATCTTTCTATATTAGCAAATTTCCAGTCACTCAGGCCCAGTGGAAAGCAGTTGCGGCGCTGCCGGAAATTAAAATATTTCTCAATCCCGATGCTGCCCGTTTTAAAGGTGCAAATCGACCTGTAGAAAATGTATCTTGGTACGAGGCTGTGGAGTTTTGCGCGAGACTTTCTCGCAAAACTGGTAAGAATTATCGCTTGCCTAGCGAAGCCCAATGGGAATATGCTTGCCGGGGGAAAACTACGGGGCCGTTTCACTTTGGGGAAACGATTACCAGCGACTTAGCCAATTACAACGGAAATTCTAATTACGCTGACGCGCCGAAGGGAGTTTATCGCTTTCAAACGACAGATGTGGGCAGTTTTAAACCTAATGCTTTCGGATTGTACGATTTCCACGGAAATGTTTGGGAATGGTGCGCGGATTCTTGGCACAATAATTATAACGGTGCGCCTGCGGATGGTAGCGTTTGGGAGTCTGACGGGGACTGTTCGCTGAGGTTGTTGCGGGGGGGTTCTTGGAACGATCATCCTCCGAATTGTCGCAGCGCGTGTCGCCTCAGATATCAGCCCGATTGCAAGGCTAGTATTGTTGGTTTTAGAGTGGTTGTTTCTGTTGTTTAAGAATGGCGATTCCCTTGGGATAGTTCCGCTTCACAAACTTTTTAACTTAACTAAAACTCAACCAGCTAAAAACTGTTTCAACAGTCAATTCTAACTCAATCCCATTAAGTATTGGCAAATCAGTTGCACCTTCGTACAACTCCACTCTTTGGCCGGAAAATACCGCTAAAATACTTTCTTCTTCTGGAATCATTAACCACCCCAATTCAGTGCCTTGTTGCGAACAAGCAAGTAATTTAGCAAGCACTTTTGTTTGGCTTTGTTCGGGAGAAAGAATTTCAATCGCCCAGTCTGGATAAATTTCAAAGCGGTTAGCAATTCTACCCGATGGTAGAAAAGGAATTCTTTCCCACCGGAATACTGCTACATCTGGGACGAGTGATACACCGCCGAAAGTGCAACGCAACTCTGGAAAAGCATAAGCAATCTTTGGTGTTTCGACTATTTGGTTGATGACATTGCAAAGCTTACCTTGCAATCTGCTATGTTCACCTTGAGGCATGGGTTTTTGAATGATTTCTTTGTTGATATATTCGCAAGCTGGCTCCGTTTCGGGAAGTTTGAGGAACTCCTCTAAGTTGGGCGTTATTTTAATGACTGTAGTCATAGGTAAAGTAGATTTTAGATTTTAGATTTTAAATGGGATAGATATCAGAACCCCGACTGTTTAAAAGTCGGGGTTCTGATATCTATTATGAAGGACAAATTCTTGCCTTAACTAGCCTTCTTTTGAGGAGTGACTATGCGTTCCACACTCATAGCAGCCACGCTCAACGTCACCACAGCCATGCCCAGAATTGCTACAGGCTGCAACTTCTCATTGATAATTAGAAAACCGAAGAGTGCGGTCATCGCCGGCCCCAAAGTGCCAATTACTGACGCTAAGGCGGCCCCGGCAAAGCGGATGGCAAAATTATTCAAAAGATAGCTAAACAGCGTCAGCACCCCTAAAACCACGCCTCCCATAATCAAACCGGGCCAAACATTTTGGTCGATTTTAGGAGAAAAATTTTCCGACAGCGGCACCCACAAACTCAGGGAGGAAAATACAAAAATCGCGGCGAAATTAACTAAACTAAAAGGAATTGGATGCAACTTGCCCGCGGCCATTTGCGTCAGCAATACGTAACCTGCAAAGGTAATCCCAGAAGCCAGTGCCGCCGTGACTCCCACTCCAACATTGCCGCCGCCCGGAGGTTGAACCGCAAAACTCGGCCACCCAACTAAAATCAAACCTGCGGTAATCCCCACTATCGCCAAAAAGCCGACTGTGCTGGGGCGAGAGCCAAACAAGATCCAAGAACCTAGTACGGTGACGATCGGATAAATAAAGAAAATCGTAATCGCAATCCCCGCTGGAATATTGCCGATCGCCAAATAAATCAAAACCTGAGACAAAAACAGAAAAAATGCGCTTCCTAAAACTTTACTCCACAAAGCTCGATCGCCCGACTGGAACAACCGCCTAATATCTTTCCACACAGAAGGATACAGAAATGTCGCCAATATCGGCATCAAAGCCATCACCACGATCAGCCGCATCAACAAAATCAACAAAGAATTTCCAAAACCCGGAGTCACCACCCCCGGAAATTCAAACAACCCAAAAACCACCCGAGGATTTTTGCCTTTAATCAGAATTCTCAAACAAACATTAAACAGCGACAATACCACCGCCGAAGACAAAGCCAGCACCAAACCTGTCTGCACTTGAGAAGCTACTTTAGCGGGTGCCGTCGGTGGCGCTGAAGAAGGCTGTGGAACCGGTTCTCGCGGCGTTTCCACAGGTGTTGGCTGCTGAAGTTGCGGGCGGACAGAATTAACAGAATTAACAGAATTAGTTGATTCCTCGACATAGGAATCTTGAGCATCGAAAGGATTCTCAAGATATTCTTCTTCTGATTCGAGTTCTTCCCTGATGCGGTTTACGAGATTTTGTAACAGCTCTTCCCCTTGCAGTTCAAGGGTTTTCATGTTATTGAGCCGCACGGAAAGCTCGCTTTCGTAACTCGTTAAATCTTGTTCCAGCATCTGGAAACTGCGATCGATCCTTTCATCCAGCGCCGCCAGCAACTGCGAGGCTCGTTCGTCGTAGTTGCTCGGCGGCAGGGGTATCGGGAACTCGCCGCTGGGAATCGGGCTGCTGAGAGAATTTCCAGAGTTAGCGCTGAGTTCGTTGAACCGCTGCACCAACAAATCCTGCAAATTGTGAGCCAAAACTTGAGCCAACTGCTTCAGCCACAATTGCTGCTGCTGAATGTATCGCCCCGACAGAGATTCCATTTGCTGAGACTGCAATTTGCGATATTGCTCCCGGAGGTCTTCAATATCTTCAATCAGGTGATTTTTTTCAGTTTGCAGCCGAGTAATGTCTTGATTTAACTGGCCTTTGACATTTTGATGCAAAGCGTCCAGTTCTTGCATTACTGAGTGGAGGACTTCTTCTGCTGATTGTGCATCCTCTGGCTCGCCCTTTGACGAGTATACGTTCCGCTGCGCCATTAGCCTATAACCTCTAATTTAAACTGCACGTTCACTGTTCTTAAGTATTTTGCCAAATCAGGCCGCAAGTTCTAGTGAGTGGCTCTAAAAGATTGCGGACACTGTTGAATCAATAGTAGTCGCTAAGCTACAAATGTGAGAAAATTGCGTGAAGCAAAGCTATCCGGTAGGGAATCGCCCCAAGAACACTTTGTGCAATTAGAAATCATACTACAGCATGACCTCTCCACGGATTGCTCCCGGTAATTCTCGCATCTAACTCACCCGATTGCACCCGAATCACAAGCCTAAGAGGCCCTTCCGCGACTAAATTTGATTGGGGGGTCGCACTCCTAGCCCCTCAATGGATAACTTAATGCTGCGGCCAGAAATCCGGTTTCTTTTGCCCGCCTTTCTCCCGCACTCCCGCACCCAGGTTTATGATTTTAACAGTTCCGATCTTTTGCTCGCGAAAGTTTTAAGAGGCGATCGCACCCTGAAAAAGCCACCCCCGCGCCATCCAAAAATTAACACATCTCATCCCCCAAGAGCAACAGATATGGCCTCCGAAATTTATGACAATTCCTTTACAAAGGATATAGAAAAACTGAATATTTCCTCAGAAGGCGAAGTCTTTGTCTTTCCCGCCTCATTTGCCCAGCAGCGCTTGTGGTTTCTCGACCAATTCGCACCGGAAAACCCTTTCTATAATGTAGTAACAGCACTGCGCTTAACTGGTTCCCTCAACTTAACAGCCTTAGAGCAAACCTTCAACGAAATAGTGCAGCGCCACGAAACTTTGCGAACCACTTTTGCAGCGGTATCAGGTCAACCAGTGCAGATAATCTCTCCCGATTTCAAGACTAATTTAAAAGTATTAGACTTGCAAGATTTGCCGCCAGAACAACGGCAAACAGAAGCAAAGAAACTCTCTGCAGCAGAATCTCTCCGCCCTTTCAATTTATCCACCGGGCCGCTGATGCGAGTAACCATCCTGCGGCTGACAGAAACCGAGCATATTCTCTTGCTAAATATGCACCACATCGCCTCCGATGATTGGTCGATCGGGGTACTAATTCGAGAATTGGAGGCTATCTATACAGCTTTGATAAATCAACAGCCATCTCCCCTCCCAGAATTATCACTTCAATATGCCGATTTTGCCGAGTGGCAGCGCGAATGGCTGCAAGGTGAAGTATTAGAAACTCAGTTAGCTTATTGGCGGCAGCAATTGCACGGGATTTCAGTGTTAAATTTGCCGACCGATCGCCCTGCACCAGCTATGCAAAATTATCGGGGAAAAACTCAATATTTAGAACTGCCTAAAAAGCTAAAAAACGCACTTTTAGCGCTCTCGCAGCGAGAAGGAGCGACTTTATTTATGACAGTGCTGGCTGCATTTCAAACTTTGCTTTACCGCTACTCGCAACAAGAAGATATTGTTGTCGGTTCGCCGATCGCCAATCGCAACCGCAGCGAAATAGAAGCATTAATCGGTTTTTTTGTCAATACTTTAGTGCTGCGAACAGACTGCTCGGGAAACCCGACATTTCGAGATTTTTTGGGCCGAGTGCGGGAAGTAACTCTGGGAGCTTATGCTCACCAAGATTTGCCTTTTGAGAAGCTCGTCGAGGAATTGCACCCAGAGCGATCGTTGAATCGCCACCCGCTGTTTCAGGTTGTATTCGGGCTGCAAAATGCGCCTGTGGACGAGCTAGAATTGCCAGAATTAAAGTTGATTTCTTTTCCTTTGGAGACTCAAACAACGCGCTTTGATTTAGAGCTGTATTTGTGGGAAGCTTCCGATAATTTTAGGAGCAGGTACGGCGAACATTGGGAAGATTCGGAAGGACTCAGAGGCTTAGCTGTGTACAATACGGATTTATTTGATGAAGTTACGATCGCCCGAATGCTGAGGCATTTTAAAACGCTGCTGGAAAGCATTGTGGCTAATCCCGAACAAAGAATCGCTAACTTACCTTTATTGAGCGAGAATGAAGTGAATCAATTATTCAGAGAATGGAACGATACTCGGACAGATTATCCTCAAAATAAGTGCATTCATCAGTTATTTGAAGAGCGAGTCCAGCAGCATCTGGAGGATGTCGCCCTAACTTTCGAGGGCCAGCACCTGACTTACAGAGAACTCAACAGTCGCAGCAACCAACTGGCGCGCTACCTGCAAAAAATGGGCGTGGGGGCGGAGGTTTTAGTGGGGCTTTGTGCAGAGCGATCGATCGACCTAATTGTCGGAATGTTGGCTGTACTGAAAGCGGGAGGGGCTTACCTACCCTTAGATCCGAGCTATCCGCGCGATCGGCTAAACTTGATGCTGGAAGATGCTCGAGTTAAAGTCTTGCTAATTCAAGATAAATTGATTGAGAATTTCCGAGACTTCTCAAACTCGGTGATTTACTTCGATCGCGATTGGGAAGACATAGCCAAAGAAAGCGCCGAAAATCCCGCCAACACCGTAACAGCAGACAACCTAGCTTACGTTATTTACACATCTGGCTCTACAGGAAAACCCAAGGGAGTTGCTGTCACCCACAAAGCAGTAAATCGGCTGGTACTCAACACCAACTATATAAAAATAGAACCTACCGATAAAATTGCCCAAGCATCAAACGCTTCATTCGATGCAGCCACATTCGAGATTTGGGGAGCCTTGCTTAACGGCGCTCAACTCGTGGGGATTAGCACAAATATTACCCTTTCGCCTCACGATTTAGCCTTAGAACTGCGCCAACAAGGAATCACAGTTTTGTTTTTAACAACTGCCTTATTTCAACAAATTGCTAGAGTTTTACCCCAAGCTTTTAATTCGCTGCGCTGCTTGCTGTTTGGCGGAGAAACGGTCGATATGAGATGGGTTAAAAAAGTTCTAAAACAGGCGCAAACCACTCAATTAATTCACGTTTACGGGCCTACAGAAAATACCACATTTTCGGCTTATTATTGCGTGCAAGACGTACCCGAAACCGCAACATCTATCCCTATCGGCCGCCCGATCGCCAACACGCAAATTTATCTCCTCGATGCGGATTTGCAGCCAGTGGCGATCGGCGTTATAGGTCAATTGTACGTCGGCGGTGACGGACTGGCGAAAGGCTACCTCAACCAGCCTGATTTAACTGCTGCTGCATTCATTCCCAATCCTTTTAGCAACAAATCTGGTTCTAGCCTTTATAAAACAGGTGATTTAGGCCGCTATCAGGTTGACGGCAACATCGAGTTTTTAGGCCGCGTTGACGACCAAGTAAAAATTCGCGGCTACCGCATAGAATTGGGAGAAATTGAAGCGGCTTTGTGCCAGCATCCACAAGTGCGCGAAGCAGTAGTAATTGTGAGGGAAGACATCCCCGACGATAAACATTTGGTAGCTTATGTTATTCCTGACGGCATTAAGGAAAAATTAGAAACTCAAAATCTTAAGTCAAGTGAGTTGCGCCAATTTTTGAAAGAAAAGTTACCAGGATATATGGTTCCTGCAACTTATGCAGTGTTGGAGAATATGCCACTGACGCCTAATGGCAAAGTAGACCGCCGCGCCTTGCCTGATATAGATACAGACAGCGAGGATCTAACAGAAAACTATGTAGCGCCTCGGACTGATCTCGAAAAGGCGATCGGGAAAATTTGGGCTAAAGTTTTGGGAAAACAGCAGGTTAGTATCTATGATAATTTCTTTGAACTAGGCGGGCATTCCCTGCTAGCAACTCAGTTGATTTCTCGCATCCGAGACGCTTTGCAAGTCGAGTTATCGGTCAGCAATTTTTTTGAGGCTCCGACTGTGGCGAGTCTGGCAAAATACATTGAAACAATGCGCTGGGCAGCGACTGGTTTGGATACTCCCAGAACAGACGAAAATGAGCGCGAAGATGTGGAATTTTAAGGGCTTACATAATTGGATGATTTTGATTGTTTTGTGGAATTGGCATTTGCCTGTCGGTAGAAATTACCGCAATGGGAACTGATATTCAAGTCTGCTTCACGAGGAGATGTAGACCTGTTACTTCCTAACCTCCTAAAGGCTGAGGCTGCCTATATACTTGCAAAATTGCTTGCAGGGCATTAAAAATAAGGGAGAAAATGTTTTCTCAACAGCCAGTCATCAAGAAAATCCGAAACGATGTCCAACCAAGCGTCTGACCATCTTAAACAAAATGCTGAAAAAATTATGCGGATGTGGGAGAAGCGGGCGCGTGAGGAAGTCAGCGCATCAACACATCAAGATTCTCTTGTCTTGCAAGATTCCCTACCTCTCTACTTAAACCAACTGGTAGATGAACTCTCAAACAGAATTGTCAGGACATCTGCGCGAATTACAGCCGACGAGGTAGAAAGTACGCGGATTGGCAAGCTGCATGGGCATGAACGGGCGGGGTATGCGGACTACTCCATGAGTCACCTCATTTTCGAGTATCACCTCCTCCGTCAAGTAATATTTCAAGTTTTAGAAGAAGAAGCACCTTTAGGAGTGCAGGATCGAGACATTATTATCGGCTCGATTGAGCAAGCCGTTAATGACGCTGCTACTCAATTCTCCGAAACGCTGCGAGATATTCAAGAACTATTTATGGTGACGTTAACTCACGACCTGAGAAATCCCATCAATGTCGTAAAAATGGGAACTCAACTAACTCTGCGGCGGCTTGAACGAGGAGACAGCCATATGGATGTGGCGGCGAGGATGCTCAGTGCGATCAATCGGCTGGATTCGATGATTCAAAATCTGCTTGATGCGAGTCGGCTGCGGGCAGGGCAGAGCTTAAAGATTGAATTTGAAGAATGCGATTTTGTGATGCTAGTCCAAGAGGTGGTAGAAGATTTGAGCTTCGCGTATGGAGAGCGGTTTGTTGTAGTCTCTAATTCTGAAATGAGGACTTTTTGCAGCCGTAAAGAAATACGGCGGGTGATTGAAAATTTAGCAATTAACGCTGTGAAATATGGTGCGCCTAGTACGCCTATTACACTCACGATCCAGCAAACTGAAACGCAGATCAGCCTTACTATCCATAATGAAGGCGATCCGATCGCGCTAGACGCTCAATCCATCCTATTTCAACAATTTCGTCGAACCATTTGTGCCGAGGAGCAAACTGGCTGGGGATTAGGATTATTTTTAGCAAAGAGTATTATTGAAGCCCATAAAGGGACACTTGCGGTTGAAAGTGTAGAGGGCAAGGGGACAAGCTTTATTATCACTTTATCAAAGATTCTTCTTTAGTTCGGGACATTAAGACTAAGAAGAAAAATAGGGTATCCCCAGCCAGAACCTACAGGATTTTAAATCACATTTTTAGTCACGAAATTTCAGTGCAGAATGCCCTGACAGCTTCGGCAAACTGCTGGTTGTGTTCCATTAATGCCATGTGTCCTCCTCGCTTTATAGTAACTAGCTCTGCTTGAGGTAATTCTGCTTTCATTCGCAAGCTAGCTGGGGGGGTAGTGGCAATATCTGAATCGCCGCATATCACCAACACAGGAATGTCAATCGATCGCAAAGTTTTTGTTTCGTCAAATTTGAGCATTCCCAATGTGCCGCGAGCGAGAACGCCGGGAGAACCCAAGGCTGATAAGAAAGCGGAAAACTCTAATTGACCGCGCGTTTCAGTGCCTTTAAATCCCGATAATTCTACACTGATGTGCAGTGAACCATTGAGATAGCTCAGCCAAGTCATTCCCCACATAATCGGTTCAAGAGCTATTGTGAGATAGAGGATAGGTTGAAGCAGCGGCTTCTGCAAAGCGCGTAATAAACCGCTAAAAATAGCGGTTTTGACGGGATTAGTATAAGTGGTATCTACCAGAATTAAACCAGCTACTCGACTACCGAGAAGTTCTGGAAACAGCCGACTGAATGTTAGAGAAATCATGCCGCCCATGCTGTGTCCGAGTAGGATAACAGGTTTAGTTCCTGCTATGGCAATGACGGCTTCGAGATCGCGGGCAAATTTTTCTAGGGAGTAGTCGCTGTTTTTTGGTCGAGTGGATTTTCCCAGACCTGGAAGATCCCAAACAATCACTCGGAAGCGATCGCTTAGTTGCCGTTTCGCGTAATACCAAACCATACTGTTCGGCCCCCAACCGTGGGAGAGAATAATCGGCTGTCCGTCCTCTGGGCCGTAGAATTCTACTTGTAAAATAGTGCCATCAGGCCTCTCTATGCGCTGCACCGTACCCGTCCGCGTCGGCTTGGGTTCGTCAGCGCCGGGGCGGCGGAACAGCGGCAAACTGATAAAGCGGCCACCAACAGACCAAAGAAGCATTAAGACTCCGCTGACTAAGTAGGAAATCCCTACAAGTGCGCCGATGTACCATTCGTAAATAATGTATATACCTCCGCCAAGTACCCCGATGGACAGCAGTCCCACCAGCCATAGAAACAGAAAATTGAAGGGCATGAACGGCATAAGCTGAAACCTTGGGTAGGATTTTGGTTGCGGATTCAAACAGAATCATACTCAGGTTAGGCCACAGTAAGCAAGCGATCGGTTAAGCTCTTAACTTGTGCGCTGGTGGAATTTCTTTGATTGATTTGCCCAAGTAATGACAGGATGACTCAAAATGCCCGATCCAACAATAGCGAGTTCATCGCCAAATGCCAGAGATTCTGTCAGGGTGGAGTTAGTTGAGTTTTTATCTTACCTTCGCAGTCTAGATATTAATATTTTTGTTGAGGGATATCGCCTGCGCTGCAACGCTCCTGAAGGAATTCTTACACCCGAACTGCGCGCCGAAATTTCTCAGAAAAAAGCCGAAATTATTTCATTTTTAAAAGCAGCTAATCGTACTTCTAGTTTCACTCCTACACCGATTGTTCCGATGGGACGGGACGGAAATTTACCGCTTTCCTTTGCACAGCAGCGCTTGTGGTTTCTCGACCAATTAGTACCGAACAATCCTTTTTATAATGTTCCCGCAGCATTGCGTTTGACAGGTTCGCTCAATTTTGCGGCGCTGCAACAAACTTTCAATGAAATTGTGCGCCGCCACGAAGCTTTACGCACGACTTTGGCCGTAGTTTCGGGCCAACCCGTTCAGAGAATAGCTGCTGCTTTCCACCTTCCAATTAATGTAGTGGACTTGCGAAATTTGCCAAAGGAATCTCGACAAACTGAAGCAAACAGGCTCACGGCTGAGGAAGCTCAACGCTCTTTCAATTTGTCCAATGACTTGTTGCTGCGAGTCACATTGTTGCAGTTAGATGATGCGGAATATTTACTAATGCTGAATATGCACCATATTGTATCCGATGGTTGGTCTATCGGAGTGCTAATTCAGGAATTAGGCGCGCTTTACACGGCATTTGCGAGGGAAAAACCTTCGCCTTTACCGGCTTTGTCAATCCAGTATGCTGATTTTGCAAAATGGCAGCGCGAATGGCTGCAAGGGGAAGTTTTAGAAACGCAGCTTGCTTACTGGCGGCAGCAGTTAAACGGCATTTCTCTGCTAAATTTGCCTGCGGATCGACCCAGACCAGCAATTCAAAGTTACCGAGGCAAAAGGCAATTTTTGCAACTGCCAAAACAACTGAGCGAGGCTTTAGAAACGTTGAGCCAGCGCGAAGGAGTGACGCTGTTTATGACAATGCTGGCAGCTTTTAAAACGTTGCTTTACCATTACGCGCAGCAAGAAGATATTGTTGTAGGTTCGCCGATCGCCAATCGCAACCGCAGTGAAATTGAAGCATTAATCGGTTTTTTTGTCAACAGTTTGGTGCTGCGTACAGATTTGTCGGGAAATCCAACTTTTCGGGAACTTTTAAACCGAGTCAAAGAGGTAGCATTAGGAGCTTACGCTCACCAAGATTTGCCGTTTGAGAAGTTAGTAGAAGAACTGCACCCCGATCGCGCGTTGAACCAAAACCCCTTATTTCAGGTGGCGTTTGCGCTGCAAAACGCGCCGGGGAATCGGTTAGAATTGCCAGAATTAACACTCAGCCCGCAGCAGTTAGATGTTGGTACAGCGCGGTTTGATTTGGAGTTTCATTTGTGGGAGCGATCGCCCAACAGCTCGGGAAGCAACCAATCGCCCAGCAATAAGCTGTGGGTTGATAGCTCAGAGGGCATCAGCGGCATGGTTATTTACAGCGCCGATTTATTTGATGAAGCTACGATTACCCGCCTGATCGGGCATTTTCAAACCTTGTTAGAAAGCATTGTGACAAATCCCGAACAGCGAATTGCCAACTTGCAATATTTGAGCGCCCAAGAGCGCTATCATTTGTTAGTTGAATGCAACAATACTCTGGTGGATTATCCGCAAGATTTGTGCATCCATCAGCTATTTGAAATGCAGGCCGATCGGACACCGGATGCGGTGGCGCTGGTATTTGGAGAGGAGCGAGTCACCTATGGAGAGCTAAATCTCCGCAGCAACCAACTAGCACATTATTTGCAAAAAATGGGGGTTGGGGCGGAAGTTTTAGTCGGGGTTTGCTGCGGGCGATCGCTCGATCTGATTGTGGGGATGTTGGGTATCCTGAAAGCGGGAGGAGCTTACTTAATTTTAGATCCGAGCTATCCTGCTGAGCGATCGAGCTTTATGGTAAAAGATGCTCAATTATCTGTTGTGTTAACTCAGCAGCAATGGGTAGAGAATTTGCGTCAAGCGAAGCTATCCCGCAGGGAATCGCCCAATTTACAGATAGTTTGTTTAGACACAGACTGGGAGATGATTTCCCAAGAAATCGCCGACAATCCCACCAGCGCAGCCACAGCCGAAAATCTGGTTTACGCGATTTACACCTCCGGGTCCACGGGAAAGCCGAAAGGAGTGGAAATTGAGCACGGGAGCTTGCTAAATCTCGTTTTTTGGCATCAAAGAGAGTTTGGGGTGTCAGCGGGCGATCGAGCAACGCAAATAGCAGCGATCGGCTTTGATGCTTGCGGGTGGGAAATTTGGCCTTATCTCGCCGCAGGATCTAGCATCTACTTCCCAGAAGATGACATCAGGCGAGATCCTGAAAAACTGCAAAACTGGTTAGTATCAAAAGCCATCACCATTAGCTTTTTGCCAACACCTTTAGCCGAGAAAGTTTTGCTATTAGATTGGCCTCAAACAACAGCGTTGCGAATATTGCTCGCAGGTGGCGAAAAACTGCAACAACATCCTTTAAAATCCCATCCATTTAAGCTAGTAAATAATTACGGTCCAACCGAGAACACCGTCGTCACAACTTCCGGTTATATTCCTGCAACAGAGCAAACAGACATCGCCCCCACAATTGGCCGCCCCATTGCTAACACTCAAATCTACATATTAGACAAATATTTGCAGCCAGTGGCGATCGGGGTTGTTGGCGAATTGTACATCGGCGGAAACGGACTCGCTCGCGGCTACCTCAACCGCCCAGATTTAACCGCACAAAGCTTTATTGTCAATCCTTTTAAACCAAATTCAGGAGAGCGACTTTACAAAACCGGCGACTTAGTGCGCTACAGAGGCGATCGCAACCTTGAATTTTTAGGACGCATTGACGAACAAGTAAAAATTCGCGGTTTCCGCATCGAATTAGGAGAAATCGAGACACTATTAACTCAACATCCGGCCGTGCAGCAAACTGTAGCAATAGCTTCGGAAGATGGACAACGAGATAAACGTTTAGTAGCTTATATTGCCCTGAATCCAGAATATAGCAGTGCCAGCGAAAAAAACCAAATAATGCAATTGCAGGACGAACAGGTTTTGCAGTGGCAAATGCTCTACAATGAAACTTACAATCAACCTGCTGTTGACTCAGATCCAACCTTTAATATTGTCGGCTGGAATAGCAGTTATACTAATCAGCCAATCCCAGCAGAACAGATGCGCGACTGGGCGAAAAATCAAGCGGCCCAAATTTTAGCTTTGCAGCCTAGCCGAGTGTTAGAAATTGGCTGCGGCACAGGTTTGTTGCTGTTCCAAATTGCCTCTCGCTGCACTCAATATTGCGGCACAGACTTTTCACCTATTTCGCTCAACTATATTCGGCAGCACTTGGCAAATCAAGAGTTAGCTAATGTAACGCTGCTTCAGAAAATGGCGACAGACTTGGAAGGAGTAGAGACAGCAGCTTTTGACGCAGTAATTCTCAACTCTGTCGTGCAATATTTCCCGAATATCGACTATCTCGTGCAGGTGCTAGAAGGTGCGGTGAAAGCAACTGCCCCCGGCGGCTTTATATTCATCGGAGATGTCCGCAGCTTGCCGTTGCTGGCAGCTTTCCACGCTTCCGTACAACTGTATCAAGCCGAACCTTCTCTCTCTGGCGAACAGTTGCAGCAGCGAGTACAAATGCAAATTTTTCAAGAAACAGAGTTAGTTATTGAACCAGATTTTTTTAACGCATTAAAGCAGCGCTTTCCGCAGATTGGTGGCGTAGAGATTCAATTAATTCGCGGTAGTTACCACAATGAGTTAACTGATTTTCGGTACAATGCTATTTTGCATATTGCGTCTGAAACAGCACGCCCAAAATCAGCGCCGAAAGGGGAGTGCAGCGCAGAAAAACGGCTGGATTGGTTGGATGAAAATCAGAATCTGACTGTTACCAAGGTGCAACAAATATTAGTGCAAAATCAACTCGATGTTTTAAGAATTGCTAATGTGCCTAATGCGCGGGTAACGGCAGCAGTTAAGGCGGCAGAGTTGCTGTCTGTTGTCGATAAATTTTCAACGGCAGGTCAGTTGCAGAAAGCCGTGGAAAAAGTCGAAAATTTAGGAGTATATCCCGAAGCGTGGTATGCTTTGGAAGTTCCGTATAATGTTAATATTAGTTGGTCTAATTCCGACAGTCAAGGGCGCTACGATGTAATGTTTGCACGGGGCGAAATTAGAGATTTTGTGGGAGAAACCCGAAGCGATAACTTGCGTCCTTGGGGCTCTTATGCTAACAATCCCTTACAAGCTAAAGCAGCGCGTAAATTAGTGCCGCAGTTGCAGGCTTATCTAGCAGAAAAACTGCCGGAATATATGGTTCCGTCGGCTTTTGTGGTGCTGGAGTCGCTACCGGTGACGGCTAACGGAAAGGTCGATCGCCTCGCTTTGCCTGCACCGGAGCCGATTAAGTTAGAATGGGTGGGCGGTTATGTTGCGCCTCATACTTCTATTGAGGAAGTTTTAGTGAAAATTTGGGCTGAGGTTTTGGGGATAAAGCGAGTGGGTATCCGGGACAACTTCTTTGAATTAGGAGGCCATTCGCTGCTGGCGACTCAGCTTGTTTCTAGAGTGCGAGATGCTTTCGGGGTAGAGTTGCCTTTGCGCCGGGTTTTTGAAGCGCCAACAATTTCAGAATTATCTAAGATTGTTGAGAGTTTGAAAGATAAGAATTCTAAAAGTGAAGCTCCGGCTTTAGTGCCGATTTCGCGCGATAGTCGGCGGCGGAAGCTATCATCTTTTAATAGACCTCTTGCATAAATTTTTGATCGGTCAACCGCAGATATAAGGCAGATTAACGCAGATTAACGCAGATAATTTTAAGAGGGTTTGTGAATGAGTGCAAGAGATAATCTAGAAATTCAATAAAAATGATGGCTGTTGAACAGGTGCAATTTCGATAAATATGCAGCAAGAAATAGAAGTTTTCGTCTTCCCGGCATCGTTTGCTCAGCAGCGGCTTTGGTTCCTCAATCAATTAGCACCGGGCAATCCTTTCTACAATGTCTCAGCAGCGCTCCGCTTAACTGGTTCGCTCAACTTAAGATGCTTAGAGCAAACTTTCAATGAAATTGTGCAGCGGCACGAAACTTTACGCACTACTTTTACGCTTTTGGAAGGGGAACTCGTACAAGTTATTGCTCCCATTTTAACGGTATCTCTCCCCACAATCGACTTACAAAATCTATCGCCAAATCAGCAGGAAACAGCAGCGCTGCAACTCGCAACCGATGCAGCGCAATGCCCTTTTGATTTAGCCGCCGGGCCGTTATTCAAAGTAACGCTTCTAAAACTCAGTGAAACAGAACATATATTGTTGCTGAATTTACATCATATTGTGGCTGATGGTTGGTCGATTGGAGTGCTAATTCGAGAGCTGGGAACGCTCTACACAGCCTTTGTAAAAAATGGGATCTCGCACTTGCCAGCACTGCCCGTGCAGTACGCCGACTTTGCAGAATGGCAGCACCAATGGTTCCCCGGCGAAGTATTAGAAACCCAGTTAGCTTATTGGCGGCAGCAGTTAAACGGAATTACCACCCTCAATCTACCAACAGACAGGCAAAGACCTGCCGTTCCATCCTACCGCGGCGCCAAACAATTTATAATACTATCACCTGCTTTGAGCGAGGCGCTAAAGTCATTGAGCCAGCAAGAAAGCGCGACTTTATTTATTACTCTACTAGCCGCTTTTCAAACTTTGCTGTACCGCTACACAGGACAAGTAGATATTGCAGTAGGAACGCCGATCGCCAATCGCAACCAGAGCGAAATAGAAGCATTAATCGGTTTTTTTGTCAATAGTTTAGTGCTGCGTGCAGATTTCTCGGGAAACCCAACTTTTCGGGAACTATTGCATCGGGTAAAAAACGTCGCAATGGCAGCCTACGCGCACCAAGATTTGCCCTTCGAGAAGTTGGTCGAGGAAATGCACCCCGATCGCGAGTTGAGCCGCAACCCCCTATTTCAAGTTAGTTTCAGCCTGCAAAACACTCCTGTAGCAGCGCTAGAATTGCCGGGAATCGTTGGAGAGGCGATCGACTTTGACGCGGGAACCGCCAAGCTCGATTTAGAGTGCCATTTGTGGGAAAATGCAGGAAGTATTCAAGGGCAATTTGTCTACAGCACAGACTTATTTGATAGCGCCACAATTGCGCGCATGGCGGGACATTTCCAAACCCTGCTCGAAGCCATTGTTGCCAATCCCAAACAGCACCTCAGCGACTTGGCTTTGCTGACAGCGCCAGAATACCAGCAATTATTAAATGATTGGAATGACACTCAGAGAGATTATCCGCAAAACCAGTGTTTCCATCAGCTATTTGAAGATCGAGTCGCGCGATCGCCCCATGCTGTCGCCGCCGTCTTTGAAAACCAGCAGTTAACCTACCGCCAACTCAACAGCCGAGCCAACCAACTTGCACGTTACTTGCAGCAATTCGGAGCAGCACCAGAAATTTTAGTGGGCCTTTGTGTAGAACGTTCCTTAGATGCGATCGTCGGATTGCTAGGCATTATCAAAGCAGGCGCAGCCTACCTGCCTTTAGATCCAACTTATCCTCAAGAGCGCCTTAACTTCATGTTAGAAGATGCTCAGGTGTCGATTTTGGTAACTCAGCAGCACTTAGCAAAAAACTTAACGCAGCCGGAAAATTACGGAGTTTTTTCAGTAGTGTGTTTGGATTCCGACAGAGAAATTATCGCCCGAAAAAGCCCAGAAAACCCAACTACAAATATCCTACCAAAAAACCTAGCCTACGTCATTTACACATCTGGTTCAACCGGAAAACCTAAAGGCGTTTTAATAGAACATCGGGGACTATACAACTTAGCCCTAGCTCAAATAGAAGCTTTTAACTTAAACTCAAATCACCGCATTTTGCAATTCGCATCCCTGAGTTTTGATGCCTCAATCTTTGAGATTGTCATGGCCTTGGGAACCGGAGCAACACTTTACTGTGCCAAGAAAGAATCTTTGTTGCCAGGACAAACATTAATCCAATTTTTGCAGGACAATGCTATTACCCACGCTACCCTCCCCCCCTCGCTGCTAGCTGTCCTTCCAAACGCCAAACTTCCCGCACTGCAAACAATCATCTGTGCTGGCGAATCCTGTTCCCCCGATATTGTTAAACGCTGGGCTTCCCGGCGCAGATTTTTTAACGCTTACGGCCCTACAGAAGCGACAGTCTGGTCAAGTTTGGCCGAAATTGGCGATAGCAAAAAACCGCCCATCGGCCGCCCAATAGCTAACACTCAACTCTATATTTTAGATAAAAATTTACAGCCTGTACCCGTTGGAATTCCCGGTGAATTGTACATCGGCGGCAGCGGATTGGCGCGAGGCTACCTGAACCGCCCCGAATTAACCGCCCAGCGATTTATTGCTAATCCGTTTAGCCAGAAAGCAGGAGAACGAATTTATAAAACAGGTGACTTAGCTCGCTATTTTCCCGACGGCAATATTGAGTTTTTAGGCCGCACAGACGAACAGGTAAAAATTCGCGGTTATCGAATAGAATTGGGAGAAATGGAAGCGCTGCTGGTTCAGCATCCAGCAGTCAAAGAAACAGCAGCGGTTGCTGCGGATGATTTGTCCGGCAACAAACGCCTAGTTGCTTATGTCGTCGCCAATCACAATCAGACCCTTAATCCCGGGGAACTACGCAATTTCCTCAAACAACAACTGCCCAATTACATGATTCCCAATGCTTTTGTGGCGATGGATTTTCTGCCCCTAACTCCCAATGGCAAAATCGACCGCCAGCGCCTACCTGTACCGGGAACTCTAACTAGCAATTCCATAGATAAAAGCTGCATTGCACCTCGCACACCAACCGAGTCAACCCTCGCCCAAATTTGGGCCGAAATCCTCAACGCCGAGTGCGTTGGCATTCGCGACAACTTCTTCGATTTGGGTGGAGATTCCCTGCTGGCAATCCGCCTCATCAATGAGATTAACCAGCAATTTCAGCGCGAGTTGCCGCTGTCTGCTCTTTTTTTAAATCCGACAATTGAAGGTTTAGCCGATTCGCTATCTTCAGAAACAAATTCTCTGGAATGGTCGCCTTTAGTTGCAATTAAGCCTCGCGGTAAAAAGCCGCCTTTCTTCTGCGTCCATCCCATCTTTGGCGTGGTATTTCCTTATATCGAGTTAGCGTTTGGGCTAGGAGAAAATCAACCGTTTTACGGGCTGCAACCAAAGGGGATTGACGGCGAAAGTTCTCCGTTAACTAGCATTGAAGACATGGCGACTGACTACATCGCAGCCTTGCGTACCGTTCAACCAAAAGGGCCTTATTTTTTAGGAGGTTGGTCTTTTGGAGGTTTGGTTGCTTTTGAGATGGCTCAACAGTTGCTCGCAGCGGGGGATGAAGTGGCTTTGCTTGCTGTGCTGGATACTTTAGCGCCGGTTTCTGCTAACAAACCTTCTTTTTGGGACGGTTGCAAGTTTATTCTGACTACTGTTTCCCGCTCTATTTGGCCTTTTGTAGTAGATTATTTTCGCTTGGTGGCTGCGCCAGAAAATGTTCAAAGTGGCGGTATTGCTGCCAAATTTCCGAAATTAAATAAGATGCTTAATTTGGCAGCTAATTTTTTGCATCGCTGGAATTGGAAACAGGCCGTTATGGTTAGCATTCTATCTCAGGAGTCAAAAGAACGGAGCTGGCACGAGCTGGCAATACCCTCGATGTTTACTGTATTTCAGGCTAATAGTCAAGCAACTCTCAGCTATGTACCGAAAATTTATCCGCAGCGAATTACTCTGTTTAGATCGAGGGAACAGCTAAGCATGAGTCCTCAAGATCCGACTGTTGGCTGGAGTGAATTAACGACGGAAAAAGTAGAGGTGATTAGGGTTCCTGGGAATCACCTGACTATGCTGAGAAAGCCTAACGTTGAGGTACTGGCTCAAAAGCTGAAGCATTGCTTTGAGGAGGAATTAAGTGATTGAGTGGCCCGCGTGCTTATGCGTCGAAACCAGGTTTGATGTGCGAAATTTCTATTAGCCATCTCCAATAATTATTGTGGAACAGGCATCTTGCCTGTTCAAAGCTGGCTTTTCTGGAGATGTCTAAGCTGTCGCGCATTTAAATTGTATATTCAGGGCGGGCGGGACGCCCAACCCTACTCCCCACAAGAGTTTGATTGTTCTTTAACATACAATTTAAGTGCAGAACAGCTTATCACCCTTGTAGTTAGGATGTCAAAAAATTGCGATCGCCCGAAGAACACTTTTTGCAACTAGAAATCATCATGCAGCGCCACGCCGCAGCACTCGAAGCTGAAGTCAGAGATTTGCAAGCCGCTGACGAAACCGCCCAGTGGCCTCCTGACTGGAAACGTTGCTATAATTGGCGTTTCGCTAAAATTTTCGCTTCAGTGAAGATTTTTCGCAACTGGGGTGCAGATGCTGCGGCTTGGAAGCTTTTGCCTTCACGAGTTTATCCCAACCGAGGCAATCAGAAGGATTAGTGGGGTTGCTGATTCACGGTATGAATAAACTTTTCGCTTGATGTTACAAAACTCACTCTACTTGGCTTATAGCCATTCCGAAAACTTTAATTCATACTTGTATTCAGCAACGCCGAAATTCGAGTAGATGATTTAGCAAGAGCCTTACCCTCCGAAACTTTCACGCTTATTCAACTCCCAGGAGAAAAACCCAGAACTTTATGGGTAGCGACAATGGAAATCGAGTTATCAAAGTATACAGGCAAGAAAGTAGTAGCCATCGTCATGAATGCGGCGACTGTCGAACAAGCCAGTGAAATTGATTATTTGATGACTAATGTGGAGTTATCAACAGCAACAGAAGAGTGGGTAGTAAAGACATACTCCCAAAGAAATTGGGTAGAAGTTTTCTATCGAGAAGCCAAGGGATGGTTAGGGTTAAAAGAATATCAAGTGAGAGATAAACGCAGTCTAATGAGGCATTTAATTTTGGTATTTTGTGCCTACAGTTTTATCCTCTGGCATACCAAAACCTGCGGATTAAGACGTAGATGGGCAAATAAACCTTTAAACACCTTTACGGAAGCGCTTGAAGCATTTCGGACAGCAATATCTTTTAGGTTTGTCAAGTGGCTGAATGAAAATTGGGAGGTATTCTCTGCTTACAAAGCTAGTTTGGGCTTTATTTGGGCTTGAAATTTGTTTAAGTCCCGTTAAAAATATCCCTCTAGAAGTACGGTCTCAATATCCAGAAATTGAGTGGCGAAAAATCACCGGACTCAGAAATATCCTTATTTTTTCAGACATTAGATGTAAATATGCTCAAAATCTGTCATCTTTAAGATATGGATTTATGGTGAGTGTTTATTCCTTTTGTAAGCTATTTGTATTTTAGATAACAAATTTTAAAAGAATAAGCCTGAATAATATATTTGCTTTGATCTAGATGGATCAGAGGATTACAGACATTTATCATAAAAAAGCAAGCTATGCCGAATCGACGTGGTTTTCTTCTTGGTGGGACTGTAGCTGCGGCTGCGACCTTGTTACCAAATAAATTGACTGCTCAAACTCCAACCAATCGACCGGAAATGGCAGCTTTACAGGAAGGATATGTGGGACAGTATCAGGGTGGTGTGTATTTACTGCCAGCCAATGATGAGACAGTCCAATGGGGTTGGTTTAATAATGCAGAGACACCCCGCGCTCGGATTAAATCAGGGGACACCGTTGTCATGGAAACCATGATGGCTTCCATGAATCAAATTTTGCCGGGGGTATCGATCGAAGAAATTACTAGACTGCGGGTAAATAATCCCGGTCGTGGACCCCATACGATTACAGGACCGATCTTTGTAGAGGGCGCAGCACCCGGAGATACTCTCAAAGTCAAAATTAATCGGATTGTGCCTCGTACCTATGGCTCCAACTGGAACCTGCCGGGTAATCTTGCCCTAGGGCAATTCCCAACTAGATTCCCTGAACCCCAAGTAAAACATTTCTTCCTTGACCTCAAGCGTGGGGTTACAGAATTTTTGCCGGGGATTGAATTACCTGTGCGTCCGTTCCCCGGTATTCTTGGGGTGGCGAGGGCTGAAAGTGGACAATATAGCACCGTACCCCCTGGACCTTTTGGCGGAAACCTCGACTGTAGAGAACTAGTAGAAGGCACAACGATTTACTTACCAGTGTTTGTGGATGGAGCTTTATTGTGGTCTGGGGATTCCCATGCGGTGCAAGGTAATGGTGAGATTAATTTAACAGCGATCGAGTCTGCCTTTAATGAACTGAACCTGACTGTAGAAGTAATTAAGGGTAAACGCCTGACTTGGCCACGGATTGAGTCAGATACTCATTGGATAACGATGGGTTATGATCGAGACCTCAATATTGCAATCAATATTCTGGAAGAAGAAACCCTAAAATTTCTTGCTGAATCTAAAGGCTTAAACAGTACTGAAGCTCGTCAATACATGGCAAACTACGGTGATTGTCGAGTAGCAGAGGTGGTCAATCAACTAAAAGGGGTCTATTGCATGTTACCGAAACAACCAACTCCAGTCCTTGCCCCTAACCCTACCACTGATACCTCAGATAGTTTTGTCACCCATGCCATCGATGGTGATGCAATGCAGGCTATGAACATGGCGGCCATGAGTCTAATTGAGAGAATGCAGACCCTAAAAGGACTTGTACCCCTTGATGCCTATTCCCTTGCCAGTTTAGCCATGGATGCACGGATTGGCAAAATAGAGCCGGGAGCAAAACATCTACATTGCTTGATGCCCAAGTCTCTCTGGGTCAGAAGTTAACAGCAGTTTGCGTTCAGATAAGTGGTGGTGGGATCCCCCTAAATCCCCCTATGTCCTTTGGACAGGCTACGCCAACAAAAGGGGGACTTGAAGATCATTAACTTGGCTTACCAGAATTAAATTTGGGCGTTGCTGATTCACGGTATGAAGCAACTTTTCGCTTGATGTTACAAAACTCACCCTACTTGGCTTATAGCAATTCCGAAATCTTCCATTCATACCTGTATTCAGCAACGCCGGATTAGTTAACTGTTGACTGTTGACTGTTGACTGATGACTGTTCTGAAATGCCTCAATCTAAAATCTAAAATCTAAAATTGCCCAAGGGATTGGGCGATGCTGAAGATGATAGCAGCCAAACCTGCTGCGATCGGAATTGTCACCAGCCAAGCCGAACCAATTGACAGCAAAGTTTGCAAGCGTACTGATTTCCAAGCTTTGATCAGCCCGACTCCGACGACTGCACCCACTAAAGCGTGGGATGTGGAAACTGGCAAACCGAAGCGGGATGCTAGCAAGACTGTGGTGGCTGTGGCTAATTCCGCGCAAAATCCGCCGCTTGGTTGGAGTTCGATGATCTTTTCGCCGACTGTGGCAATTACATTTTTGCCCCAGAGGGTTAAACCGATGACTATTCCTGCGCCTCCGAGGACTAAAATCCACAGGGGAACGCTGAAATCCTCTGAGGGAAAGGAACCTGTGCGCCGGATGTAGGCGATCGCAGCTAGGGGAGCAACTGCATTTCCTACGTCGTTGGAACCGTGGGAAAATGCTACAAAACAAGCGCTCAAGACTTGAAATCTCGCCATTTGTTGCTCGATGAGAGAGTGACGGTGTGTCGGAGTGGGGGATGAGTTTGTACTTATTCCTTCTGCCTTTTCCCCTCTGCCTTCTGGGTTTTCAACTGATTCTAATTTTTTCCAGCTATTGAGTGTCAAGGCGATCGCCCCAATACTCCCAATGCCAATGACAATATCGTGAATTGGAAGATTCCAGCCAAATCGATCGTGCGCGGCGGCGATCGCCCCTGTCTGCACCAAAGCGACATTCACAACTGACGGCAGTACAATTATCCCAAATACGCTCAGCATTGCTGCACTCAGCCAAGGTATCCACTCGCGCATTTGAGATAGAGGATCTGGCCGATCGAGAATCGAATACTTCACGACACTGTAAAATAGTGCGGCTAAAGCACCGCTAGCAACAGGAGTCGCCACCCAAGTTAGGGAGATTGTGCCGATGGTTCGCCAATCAACCGCATTAATTCCCGCTGCAACACAGCTAAAACCCGCGATCGCGCCCACCACTGCATGGGATGAAGAAACCGGCAAACCTCGACTGGTAGCGATTTGCAGCCATATCCCGCAAGCTATCAGCACTGACACCATCCCGATCAAAAATACTTGCGGTTTGGCAGCGAACGCTTGTGCATTCACAACTCCTGTTGCGAGAGTTTCGGAAACTCCTTGCCCGAAGAGCACTGCGCCGGAAAACTCCAGTATGCCTGCAACAATTATTGCCTGTCGCAGCGTTAGCGCCTTCGAGCCTACGGATGTTCCCATCGAGTTAGCGACATCGTTGGCTCCCAAGTTGGCGGCGACGTACAAGGCGAGTGCGGCCATTGCCCCTAGTTGCAGAAATACGACCCCAGAGGTATCTAACATAGAATTTTTTTGACATAAAACGGGCATTTCGATATATGATAAGGGATTGTGAGTTTTGGTAAATCCGATGAAAGGCGCAGAAATAATCCGTTCTATCGAGACGGCAGAAATAGATAGAGTCAAGCAAGAACTCAATAAACAAGTTCCCGAAATTTACGTCGGCGACACAGTGCGAGTCGGCGTGAAAATTAGAGAGGGTAACAAAGAACGGGTTCAGCCCTACGAAGGGACTGTGATTGCCATGCGTAACGGCGGGATTAATGAAACAATCACCGTCCGCCGCGTGTTTCAGGGCGTCGGCGTGGAACGGGTGTTTTTGATTCACTCGCCCCGCATCGCTACGATCCAAGTGATGCGCCGCGGGAAAGTCCGCAGAGCAAAACTTTACTACCTGCGCGATCGGGTGGGCAAAGCTACTCGCGTCAAACAGCGGTTCGATCGCTCCCTGTAGGAATGCACCCAGCTTCCATTTGGTTCATGGTTCATGGGAAATTAAAAAATTTCAAAAAAAAGTTTCCCATTTACGAGCGCACTGTGTTAAAATAGAAATCTAGAGGTTAAGCGAATTTCAGCAACCTCACCTGTGCGCTCTTAGTTCAGTTGGTAGAACGCAGGTCTCCAAAACCTGATGTCGGGGGTTCAAGTCCTCCAGGGCGCGCTGAATCACCAAACATTAAATTCTGCCCGAAAGCGCCCGGACTATTGGCTGGCAACAGTCAAAACCGCAAACTTTCGGGTAGAATTAATTTTTGTGGGCGGTTCGCAAAAAATGCCATTAACAAATGCTCGGTGTGGCTTCTCGATCATCGGTTTCGGCGATCGGCATTTACGCCGTTGATTGGTTGGGCTTGTAAAAAGTCGTGGCTTTAGATTTGAGATTTGGGACTTGGGCGTAAGTGGTTAGTGTCACAAAATCTGAGAGCCGCGAGCCACTCACACCAGCTAAAATCTAAAATCTAAAATCGCAAGGGGGATTGAATCGTGGCGAAAAAAGACGAAGCTCAAGAAACTCAAGAAATAACGGCGCCTGGGTTTAACCCTGCGGGTTTTTTTAAGGAAACTAGAGAAGAACTCGACAAAGTGGTTTGGCCCAGCAGGCAGCAGCTAATCAGCGAGTCTTTGGCCGTGCTTTTGATGGTAATCCTCTCAGCAAGTCTGATCTATTTGGTGGATAACTTCTTTAACTGGGGCGCGGGAAAGGTGTTTGGGCCATGACTTTTGCATCAGAAGAATCTGAGTATTCCACAGAAGCGACTGGACAGGCAGCATCGCCAGATGTGCCGGAGATTGATGCTCGCTGGTATGCTGTTCAAGTTGCCTCTGGCTGCGAGAAGCGGGTGAAGGCAAACTTGGATCAGCGGATTCAAACTTTGGATGTTGCCGATCGCATCGTTCAAGTAGAAATTCCGCAAACTCCGGCAATCAAAGTCGGCAAAGACGGTTCCAGGCGGCAGTCAGATGAAAAAATCTTTCCAGGCTACGTACTCATCCGTATGTTTATGGACGAGGATACGTGGCAGGTGATCAAGAATACCCCGAATGTAATTAATTTTGTCGGGGCAGAGCAGAAACGCCGCTACGGGCGCGGCAGGGGTCACGTCAAACCGCTACCTCTGAGTCATTCGGAAGTAGAACGGATCTTCAGAAACGCTCAGGAATCAGAACCAGTTGTCAAAGTATCGATGTCTACTGGAGACCACGTTGTGGTACTTTCCGGGCCGTTTAAGGATTTTGAAGGTGATGTGATTGAAGTTAGCCCGGAACGAAACAAGCTCAAAGTTTTACTCTCGATTTTTGGGCGCGATACGCCTGTAGAATTGGAGTTCAATCAGGTTCAGAAACAGAACTAACTAATGGCAAAGAAAGTTGTTGCAGTAATTAAGTTGGCGATTACGGCGGGAAAAGCCAACCCAGCTCCTCCGATCGGCCCAGCTCTGGGTCAGCACGGCGTCAATATTATGATGTTTTGCAAGGAGTACAATGCTAGAACCGCAGACCAAGCAGGTCTGGTGGTTCCGGTAGAAATTTCGGTTTTTGAAGACCGCAGTTTTACGTTTATTCTCAAAACCCCGCCGGCGTCGGTTTTGATTCAAAAAGCGGCTGGCATTGCTAAAGGTTCGGGAGAACCTAACCGCAAGCAAGTAGGGACGATTACACAGGCTCAGTTACGAGAAATCGCTGAAACCAAAATGCCTGACCTCAATGCTAATGATGTTGAGGCTGCTATGAAAATTGTGGCAGGAACGGCTAAAAATATGGGCGTGGCGATCGCGGATTAAAGTCAGTTGCCAGTTGGCAGTTGTCAGTAATTCATGATTTTGAAGCTAAAATCTTCAAGCTCAAATCGTAAGTCCTAAGTCGATTCAGGGGGAGAAGCAAAGCTTCGCTAAGAATCGCAAATGTTTTAGATTTGAAATGGCCAAAACGGCTCAATTCTAAAATCTAAACTCTAAAATCAACTGACCCCAGGAGATAGCAATGGCAAAGAAAGTATCGCGAAGACTGCAAGAACTTCAAAAGAAAGTTGAAGACAGACCTTATCTACCGCTGGAAGCTCTGCAACTTTTGAAAGAAACAGCAACCGCTAAGTTTGGCGAAGCTGCTGAAGCTCACATCCGTTTGGGAATTGACCCGAAATATACTGACCAACAGTTGCGGACAACTGTATCGCTACCAAAAGGAACTGGTCAAGTAGTCAGAATTGCGGTGATTGCTAAGGGCGAAAAAGTTAAAGAAGCTTTGAATGCCGGCGCGGATATTGCTGGTTCGGAAGAGTTGATCGATGAAATTCAAAAGGGCATGATGGACTTCGATTGCCTGATTGCTACCCCAGACGTGATGCCGTTGGTGGCAAAATTGGGTCGGTTGTTGGGCCCGCGCGGTTTGATGCCTTCTCCGAAAGGTGGCACGGTGACGACTGACATTGCTCAGGCGATCAACGAGTTTAAAGGTGGTAAACTAGAATTCCGTGCCGATCGAACTGGCATCGTTCATGTTATGTTTGGCAAGGCAGCTTTCTCAGCGGAAGATTTGCTCGTCAACCTTCATGCTTTGCAAGAAACTGTTGACCGCAACCGTCCTTCTGGTGCTAAAGGTCGCTACTGGCGCAGTTTGTACGTATCCGCAACAATGGGCCCGTCGATCGAAGTCGATATCAGTGCTCTGCGCGATACCAAACTTGATGCTGCCTAGTACAGAATTAAGCAGAAGGCAGAAGGTAAAAGACAGCTTCGGCTGTCTGTGTAAATCTCTCACAAGACTTACGCCAGACCCTTGCTAATCTCTGCCTTCTGATGATAGCCTAATCAAAAATCAATAAGCTGAAGACCGCAGGTGCCGACCGCTTAATTTCCTGCCGAGGCTGAAGAAATAAAAACTCAAGACTCAAAGATTAGAAATTTTCTATTTTTAATTCTGACTTGTTAATTTTTAATTCTCTGCCCCGGCTCTAAGGTCGGGGTTTTTGGTGGGCAGTTTTCGATCCTAAAAGGAGGTGAAATAAGTATGGGCAAAACTTTAGCAGTAAAAAATGAGATTATTGCAGACCTCAAGCAAACCTTGAGCGAATCTCAACTGGCGATCGTGATCGACTACACGGGCTTAACTGTTGCTGAAATTACAGATTTGCGTCGGCGTTTGCGTCCGAAAGGCAGCAGTTGCCAAGTGGCAAAAAACACGCTGATGCGAATTGCGGTTGAAGGCAACGAAACCTGGCAGCCGATACAGGAATTGCTGACCGGTACGTCGGCATTTCTGTTCGTGCAAGAAGATATTGGCGGCGCGATTAAAGCTTACCAAGAATTCCAAAAAGTCTCTAAGAAGACTGAACTTCGCGGCGGCGTGATGGAAGGACGGGTACTGAAAGAAGCTGATGTTAAAGCATTAGCTGATCTGCCGTCGAAAGAACAACTCATGGCTCAAATTGCTGGCGCTATCAACGGTGTCGCAACCAAGTTGGCTGTGGGTATCAATCAAGTTCCTACTTCGATCGCTCGCGGTCTTAAAGCTTATGCTGAAAAAGACGGCGATTCAGCAGAAGTAGCAGCAGAAGCACAACCAGAAGCACAAGCAGAAGCGCAACCAGAAGCACAAGCAGAAAGCGCATCTGTGTAAGTCATTAGTAATTAGTCATTAGTCCTCAGTCATTAGTATTTAGCAATAGATAGAAGACTGGAGACGAAAAACTAATGATGAATGAGCAAATCTCAAATTCCAAATCCCAAACCTACAATCGAACTAGGAGTTTAACGAATGTCTACTGCAACTGATGAAATCTTGGAAAAACTTAAGTCTCTGACTTTGCTCGAAGCTTCTGAATTGGTCAAGCAAATTGAAGAAGCTTTCGGCGTCAGCGCTGCGGCTCCTGTCGGCGGCATGATGATGATGCCCGGTACAGGTGGTGGAGCCGCTGCTGAACCCGTAGAAGAGCAAACCGAATTTACTGTCATGCTGGAAGAAGTTCCTGCTGACAAGAAAATCGCCATTCTGAAGGAAGTCCGCGCAATTACCGGTCTGGGCCTGAAGGAAGCAAAAGATTTGGTAGAAGCCGCACCGAAAGCAGTTAAGGAAGCTATTGCTAAGGAAGCTGCTGAAGAAATGAAGAAACAGCTTGAAGCTGTGGGCGCAAAAATTTCTATCAAGTAGTCAGAGAATGTAGTTGATATCAATTCCGGTGACACCGGAATGATGGTTGACTGTTAACTATTCCCTAAAATTAATCGCGCGATAGTTACATCTCTCGCGCGATTAATTATTTTTGGGGTAGGGAAACGGCATTGCCGTGTCCTCTTAGATTTTAGAGGCGGTCTCCATTTGTCGCACTACTGTTAAAGCAGAATAGGAAACACCGGCAGTGCCTTCTCCGGGATGGGTGGAGTCGCCTACTAACCACAAATTTTTAATTGGTGTGCGGTTGGCAAATCCGAATGGCCCGAAGGTTGGTATTCGCTGCCCGATTCCACCTACAACGCCTCTATCTCTCGCTGTGTAGTGGGCAAAGGTGCGGGGTGTGGCGGCTTCTTGATGTACGATCAACTCTGGCGTCAAATTGAAATGTTCGCTCAAACGCGCGATCGCCCCTGCGGTATATTTTTGCTTTAATCCTTCATAATCAACAGAATTCCACCACATTCGAGTATCAGTAAATGAGGAAGCGATAATTGTCGCCATGCCCTTCGGTGCTCGGCCATCACCCGGATGGCTAACAGAAACAAATAATGAATTATTCTCCCCAATCTCGCCGTCGTAATCGTAGAGAAACTGAAGGTGCGGCGGACAATTGGCCGGAATTGCGCTTTCATGCACTCCCAAATAGATGACAAATGCCCCGGATGCGGGCGGCAATTTATCAACTCGATATTTGTAGCCTGCCATTTGATTTGGGAGTTTGTGTGTTGTCTCTGAACTCTCTGATTTAACGGATAAATTATCTGTTGCATTTCCGCCAATCGGCTCCCTTGACAACAATTTTACTAAATTTTGCGCGGTCACGTTGGCAACAATGCGATCGGCAGTTTCTGTCCAAACTTCGCCTGTTTTTTGATTGCGAATCACTGTACCGGTGGCTTTGCCGTTGGCGGTGACAATACTTTCAACTGTGTGCCGCAACAAAACTTTGCCGCCGTCTCGTTCGATCGCCTCTACCAGTCGATCGCTCAATACCTGCATACTTCCTTGTAGATGATACAATCCCTGTGGCTCTTGCGAAACTCCTAAAGCCGTCGCCGCGTAAAGTAGCGCCGTTTCTTCGGTATCGACTTGAGAATACAATTTTAACTGCAAATCCAGAAAAGTTTTCAAGCGCAAATTGTCGCCCAACCCACAAAGCCGCAAAGCATCTCCCACTGTCATAAAAGTGAAAGGCAAAGTAATTAGAGTATCGGGGCGAACAGCTTGAATTAATTGCCAGAAATCCCATAAGTTTCTGGGCGGTAAAACTGGATCGCGCCCTTGAAAGTTCCAGCTAGCTTTGAACAATGCAGACAATAATTGCCAAAAAGCTTCGCTTCCAGGAAACTGCCGCTGCCTTTCTTCCTGCCACTTTTGCGGATCTCGCCATACGCTAATCGGTGCGGTTTCTCCCGGCAAAAACACCGCACAAGCTGGATCGCAGGGTGTGGCGGCGGGAAGTTCTATGTCTAATTCTGAGAAAATTCGGTGGTGAATGCCTCCGGGTTCCAATCCTGCAACCTGCGTGGCGCCGACATCGAAGGTAAAGCCTTTGCGTTTGAAGGTGGAAGCGCATCCTCCGGGGACGATCGCCTGGTCTAAGACTAGCACTTTGTATCCTCTGCGGGCTAGCAGAGCTGCTGCTGTCAGCCCGCCGATTCCGCCTCCAATTACCGTGACGCGGCCCTTAGTGTCTGCTGGATTGGATTTGCCAAAAGGGGTGCGATCGCCTCTCATAATTTATTTATTGTAATATTTCTTAATAGTATGCTCATATTTGGCAATAAAAAGCTCTTGTGGCGACAGTTTTAAATCTATCGCTACAAGAGGAAGGAGTCCGAGTTGACAGGACATTTCAGGGGTAAGGTGCAGCCGGATCGCCCAAAGCAACCGGAGTTTTTGCCGTAGCCGATGGCAGAATCAGGGACGCCGCCACTTGTTGAGATAAGCTTCGCCAATCCCCGCCACAGCCTGCATTTGAGCTAGCTGTTCCCGTAAAGCTTTGATGGTTCTTAGCTGTTCTTGAGACTGTTGCTGCAAAGCCTCGTAATTTCGCTGTATCGCCGCACTCTGGCTCAATTCATTTTCCAGATATTGCAACTTGGTCAGTTTAACTTGGAAGTCGCCGATCGCACTTGACTTTTCTGCTAACTCGTGCTTCAAAGATTCGTAACTCGACTTCGACACGGTTTCCTGGAATTGGCTTTCGAGATTTTGCTTTTCGGTGGCGAATTGCTGCTGCAAAGATTCCAGAGCACTGGATTTTTCGGCTAGTTGCTGCTGCAAAGATTCCAAAGCACTGGATTTTTCGCCTAGCTGTTGCTGAAACTCGTGTTCCCGGTGTTCTCTTTCGCCTAGCTGTTGCTGCAAAGATTCCAGAGCACTGGATTTTTCGCCTAGCTGTTGCTGCAAAGATTCCAGAGCACTGGATTTTTCGCCTAGCTGTTGCTGAAACTCGTGTTCCCGGTGTTCTTTTTCGCCTAGCTGTTGCTGCAGAGATTCCAGAACACTGGATTTTTCGCCTAGCTGTTGCTGAAACTCGTGTTCCCGGTGTTCTCTTTCGGCCAATTGCTGCTGCAAAGAAGCGAGCGAACTTTCGCGCTCACTCAACTGCTGCTGTAAACTTTCGTAACTTGACTTGGCTACTGTTTCCTGCAACTGGCTTTCGAGATTTTGCTTTTCAGTAGCGAATTGCTGCTGCAAAGAAGCGAGCGAACTTTCGCGTTCACTCAACTGCTGCTGTAAACTTTCGTAACTCGACTTGGCTACTGTTTCTTGCAATTGGCTTTCGAGATTTTGCTTTTCGGTAGCTAATTGCTGCTGCAAAGAAGTGAGCGAACTTTCACGTTCACTCAACTGCTGCTGTAAACTTTCGTAACTTGACTTGGCTACTGTTTCTTGCAATTGGCTTTCGAGATTTTGCTTTTCGGTAGCTAATTGCTGCTGCAAAGAAGCGATCAAACTTTCGCGTTCAGTCAACTGCTGCTGTAAAGTTTCGTAACTTTCTTGCAGCGGATTTGGCTTTACACTCACCGAGTCCGATAGAGTTTCTGCCGTTACAGCCTCATTAATTTCGCTTTCTTCGGGTGTTTCCCCTTGCAAGTCGGGGGCATCTACCTCCGTTTCTTCACCTTTTTTCCAAGTGACAGTAACTTCCGTCTTGTCCTTAGAAATATCCAGAGCGCCTTGTGCCAAGCGTTCTAGGAGTTCTGACCTTGATATTCCGAGCTTGCGAGCGATCACGTTTAATCGATCGGCACTAGAAGAAGTCAGCGAAAGTCCGACTTTGACTTTACTTTCTGAATTGGAACTAACTACATTGCGATTTTTTTTGACCATTGGCATTTTCCTCATGCCAACCTACACTAATAAGTGTAGTGGCTGAAGTTTCTATTAAAATTAATTCTTGTTACTTACCAATTGTGCCAGCTTCTGTTCCCAATTGAACAAAAATTCGTGAATATACCATTCGGTCGATTCCTCGCCGTAGAACCCCGTGAAGATTCCCTGGCACGGTTTTTTTTTCGGCACGATACCGCAGATATAACAGTTGAGCTTGTTAGATACTATCTAACTTTGCGCCCGATTTCACCGGTTCGGCGCGATCGACCAAATCCAAATAAGCCGCCAGAAAGTATTTTGCTATATAAGCCTCATCTCTAAATAGCGGCTGAAAGTCGAGAAGCACCAAAATTTTCTTCTTGCCCAAAGACAAGAGGTGAATTCCCAACAGCGGCAAATCGTAATTGTGAGTCGGATAAATCACGCCATTAAAAAGTTGAGCAGATTCACCCGCATCGATGTAAGTGTAGCGGATTTTCCGTAATTGCCGACAGTCGTAACACCAACTGCCGATAGTAGCGGGGGTTTTGCCACGGCTGACATTAACTTCCAACGCCGAAGGAATAGCCCGACTTTGCAAATCAAACCTTTGAAACAGCTATTGCTCTAGGTATTCCCAAAAAGGCTGGTACATGGCGAATTAACTCAGATGGCAAAACTAAGAGCGAGCGTCAAGCATACCGATCGCCCCTGTCTCGTTTATTAGAAACAAAGTAACAATCCGTAATATTGGGAGGGCGATCGGGCTAATCTAGGGGGGGTTTAAGAGTTTAAGGTCTGCTTGAGGTTGTAAGCCCTTGTTTTACAGCGAAGCTTCCAAAGTCCCACCTGCAACCCGATGATCTCGATCTTTTGCCAAATAGCTCACAGCAGCGCGAGCTTGAGGATTGTCAAATTTGCTCAGGGCGCGAGCAACTCGCAGCCGAATTCCCCAGTAATCCGAACTTACTAGAGGTAATAATTGCTGCAATGCCTCTTCTTGCTTCTGGGTATTTGCCAGCACACCAAATCCGTCAATTGCTGCTTCCTGAACAGGTAAATCTTCGTCGCCAAGACCGATCGCACAAATTTCAAATACTGCATCAGGACACTGCATTTCATACAGAGGAGCCATAATGCTGCGGCGGACGAGCCAATTATCATCGCGGCGAAAAGCTTCCACTAAATGAGAAATTGCCTCGGTTCCGAACCTTGACAAAGAGTTAGCGGCTTCTGCTCGCACGTTCGGATCGCGATCGAACTGCATCATTTTTAACAGCGCCGCAAAAGCTTCCGAAGTTTGAATCTGGCGTAATCCCATCGCCACACACGATCGCACGATAAACTCCTGATCCTCCACTTTGCTCAGCAACATCGGTAGCGCCACCGCAGAATCGCACTTTCTCAGAGCCGTTACCCCCCGCAGCCTCTCTTGAGAATCCGAACTTTGCAGCGCTGCTTGGATTTCGCTAATTTCCATAAGCCAATTAAAATTTACTTTTGTTACTTTTATTTACAATTTTAGCAATTATTCCCGGATTTTGGGCAGATTCAAACCCACATTCCGCAGATGTGTGTGGAATTTTTTTATCAGTTGTAAAAAGTTGGAGTCAAAAAGTTTTTCCGTTTAACTTATGCGGTTTTAACGTCACGGATACCTGTCAAATATCCCGCAATCAACTAAACTGAAATAG